>CBFGNY010000001.1:0-103950 GCA_965650235.1 uncultured Flavobacterium sp.
AGAAATAAAGAACAATGAATCAAAAATCCGATAGCGAAAGTTATCGGATTTTTTTGTTTTAATATTTCTGAAAATCACTAAATGTGGGTATTGTAGCAGGATAAGTATAATTATAGATTGCATGTAAATTCTTATTAATTAAAATAAGAAGATGATTTTTAACCCAAACACATATATTTTGAAATCAAAATTACACTTTTTGTATATCACTCTTTTTTGCTTTTTATCTTTTCATAATAATGCCCAACAGGGAAAATTAGATGTTACTTTTAATACTTATGATGATGGTCTTAATGGTGATGGATTCAATAATGCAGTCAGAACCTTATCGATGCAAACAGATGGCAGCTTGGTTGTTGGAGGTGATTTTTTGAGTTTTAACGGAAAACCGCTTTCCTATTTAACAAGATTAAAACCAGATGGGACTGTAGACGAAGACTTTGATACAGGTTCTGGTTTTAACGGAAAAGTATATTCTTCTTACATTCAGCCTGACGGTAAAATTATTCTTGGAGGAAATTTTACCAGTTATAATGGAGTTGCAGCAGGCAGGCTGATTCGTTTAAATAATGATGGATTACACGATACTGCTTTTGATACTTCATTGGCAGCGGGGACAGGGATTATAAATCAGATTGTGCAGCAATCTGATGGAAAAATCATAATTATTGGAAGTTTTACGAACTATAATGGCATTGCAGCGAACAAGATTGCCAGAATTTTGCCAGATGGAAATTTAGACACCAGCTTTTTAAGCGGTTCCGGTGCTCCTACAAATGTAAATTGCGTTCAAATTCAGCCAGACGGGAAAATTATTTTGGCAGGCAACTTCATAAAATTTAATGGTATCGATATTAATAAAATAGTTCGTTTAAATCCTGATGGAAGTACAGATATTACCTTTAGTGTTGGAACTGGGTTTGATAACGATATCCATGCGATGGCTTTGCAGCCAGACGGAAAAATTATTTTGGGAGGAGAGTTTACAAATTATAACGGAATAGCGGCAAACAGAATTATTCGATTAAATACTGATGGAACCATTGATTCTGCTTTTTTATCAGGGACAGGTTTGAATAATGGTATTGTGTATAGTATAAAAACAGATGCTTCAGGAAATATTATGCTAGGCGGTTCCTTTACAGATTTGTATAATGGAGCTGATGTAAACAGATTAATGCTTTTAAATCCTGACGGAACAATCAAAACTGACTTTGCGATAGGGAGTGGTCCTGGTTCTGCATCGGTATATGCCTTAGCAAATTCAACTGATAATTCTTGGTACATTGGTGGTTCTTTTTCGGTTTTTGATTCTCAAAATCAAGGGAAACTGGCTAAAATTGATGCAAATGGAATACATGACATTAGTTATCTCTCGGCAGGAGTTGGATTTGATAATTCGGTATTAAAAGTATTGCCATTGCCTGATAGCAGAACGATGGTTTTTGGAAATTTTTCAAAGTTTAACGGAACCTCTTCTTCAAAAATTGCCCGTATTTTACCAGACGGAGAATTGGATATTACTTTTAATACGGCTCAGGCAGGAGCCAATAATGCTATAAAAACAGCGGCACAACAATTAGATGGTAAAATGATTATAGCAGGAAGTTTTACGATCTATAACAATACTATTAGTAATCGCATTGCCCGGGTTTTACCTGATGGAAGTTTAGACAACAGTTTTGCTTCCGGAAGCGGTTTTAATAGTCAGGTGTTTTCTGTGGCTATTCAAACAGACCAAAAAATTCTTGCAGCGGGAAGTTTCACAAAATATAATGGTGTTACAATCGGACGCATAGTGAGAATAATGCAGGACGGAACAATTGATGGTAATTTTAACGCAGGTCTGGGAGCTGATTCAACTATTGACGCAATGATAGTCCAGCCAGACGGAAAAATTGTCTTAGGAGGGCGATTTGATATGTTTAACGGAATAGCATATTCCAGATTAATAAGGTTGAATTCGGATGGAACTATAGACAATAGTTTTTCTGTGGGTATCGGATTCGATAAAAATGTATATGCACTTGATCTGCAATCTGACGGAAAAATTATTGTAGGCGGTTCTTTCTTAAATTATAATGGTGTTTCGAATAAACGAATTTTACGATTGAATTCTAACGGAAGTTTAGATACTACTTTTTACACAGGAACCGGTTTTAGCAATGGGGATGTCCGAAGTATTTTGGTGCAGCCTGATGACAGGATTTTAGTTGGTGGTGCTTTTTCCGGAAATTACAATGGGACAGCTTCTTTACGTTTATTGCGTTTGTCCGCAAATGGTGTTTTTGACCCCTCATTTTCAGTAAGTCTTAATAGCACTTTGTACACAATGGGATTTACTGCTGATTATAAACTGATAATTGGCGGTAATTTTAATTCAGTTTCAGGAGTAGCCAAACACAGGATTGCCCAATTAAAATTATGCAATAACAGTACAAAATGGAATGGTACAAATTGGTCAAACGGATTTCCATCAGGCGGAAAAGAATTGACTTTTGAAGAAGATTATTTGATTTCAGTTTCAGCAGATGCTTGTTGTTGTAGCATTCACCCGGGTAAAACAGTGACAGTTTCAAATGCACAAACTTTAGGATTAAGTTTTAATTATACAGGTGCCGGAACATTGATTTTAGAAGATACTGCTTCGTTGTATCAATCAGATAATGAAATGATCAATACAGGAATTATTCATCTAAAACGAAAAACAACTCCTATTCGAAAATTTGATTATACGTATTGGTCTTCTCCTGTTGAAAACCATAAGCTAATAGATGTTTCTCCAACTACATTGTCAGATAAATTTTTCTCTTTTGATACTGATGTTAATTATTGGAAAGAGGAAATTCCATTAACAATAATGAGTTCAGGAAAAGGATATATTATTCGCGGACCTCAGAACTTCTCAGTTACAGTGCCTGAAAAATATGAAGCCACTTTTAAAGGAATTCCGATTAACGGAAAAATAAAAACGACAATTGGCAATGCAGATAGTTTTAATTTAGTTGGAAATCCATATCCTTCAGCTCTTGATGCGGATTTATTTTTAACAGACAATTCAGCTGTTATCAAAGGAACTCTTTATTTCTGGACTCATAATACAGCCTTTATTAATAACAAATATGCTTCAGATGATTATGCAGTTTATAACCTGTTGGGAGGGGTTGGAACGAGGTCTGCACTGGCTTCTGGTGAAAATGAAACTTCACCGGACGGAAAAATTGGTTCAGCACAATCTTTTTTTGTTCAAAGTAGAGCTGTCGGAGAAGTGAAATTTGAAAATAGTATGCGAATTACAATGGAGAATTCAGCTTTTTTCAAACCGGCTAAAATTACCGAAAAAAAGAAAAATGCAGAAAAAAACAGGATCTGGCTTAATCTCACGAATAAAGAAAATGCTTTTAAACAGCTTCTGGTAGGTTATATCGAAGGCGCTACGAATGGTTACGACTTATCTTTTGACGGAGAGTCATTCAACGGAAATAAGTATATTGATTTTTATAGTTTTAATGCAGAAAAAAACTGGACAATTCAGGGCAGGCAATATCCTTTTCAGGATTCAGACGAAGTCGTACTGGGATACAAAACAGAAATCAATGGGAATTTTACCATAAGTATCGACCATTTTGATGAAAATTTTACAAGCCAATCGGTTTATCTTGAAGATAAAGACAAAATGATTTTGCATGATTTGAAAAAAGGACCTTATACGTTTTCAACCGAAAAAGGAATTTTTAATAATCGTTATGTTTTGAAATTTACTAATAAAAAATTGCATGTAAATGAAATTACGCCAAGTAAAAATAAGCTCGCAATTTACCAAAAGAGCGCACAATTAGTTATAGACTCAGAAGATTCTGCTATTCAAAAAGTTCAGGTTTTTGATATATTGGGTAAATTGGTTTTAGAACAAAAATCCAATCAAAATTCAATGATAATTTCCAGTCTAAAACCAAAAAACCAGGTTTGGGTCTTCAAAATTACAACTCAAAATAATGGTTTGGAAACAAAAAAAGTCATTTTTTAAGAAGCTTTTTTCAATAAATTTTCATGAGTATTTTGAATAGCCTTTTCATTTTTATAATCAATCCATTTTTGCCCCTTGAATTTACGCATCAAAATATCAAAATGCCGCATGATAAAAACATTATATGCTGCTTTTGATAAATTGGCAATATTTTTTGGGAAAGAGCGCAGACTCATTGAAAATCCCGGAGTCAGATATTTCATATAATGCCAATAACCTTCAGGCATATATAACATTTCGCCGTGTTTTAGATTTGTAATATATCCTTCAGCATTTTTTAGGGCAGGAAATTTTTCATAATCAGGATTGTCAAAATCAATATCTTCTCTCGAGATTAAGGCATGAGGTACTTTGTACATATATTTTGACTGATCAGGCGGGAAAATCATACATTGTTTTTCTCCATGAAAATGGAAATGAAGAATATTCGAGTAATCAATGTCGTAATGCATAAACACTCTTGAATTTTCTCCGCCAAAAAAGAGCATTGGCATTTGTTTGACTAATTTTAAGCCAATATCCGGCCACAAAAAATCATTTTTCAAGACGGGAACATCTTTCATTAAGTTGTAAAGAAAAATACGATAATTGGTGGGTTTTTCTTCAAGAAGGTTAATGTAATCAGTCATCTTCATTGAAGTATGTGCTTCATTAAAACCATCTTCGTGGTTTACAGGCCTGTCATCATATAAGGGAACAGTTTTATCACCCGCTATTTCTTTAATATAGGATAATTTCCATTTTTCATAAGCCGGCCAGTCTTCCGTCAGCTCTTCAATAACAACAGGGATTTGTTTTTTTACATATTGGGAAATAAAATCAGATTTTGAGATTTTTTTTACCCTTTCGATTTGTTTTAACTTCATCTTCTTAAATAAAAAAATTGCTTCTGACGTTAAGTCAAAGAAGCAATTTAAAATTATCTACGGAAATTTATTAACTCTATAAATTAAATTTTTGACTTAATCGAAGCTTCAAGGTTTCTTTCAATAGTATGTCCTGGTCTTGACCATTTTGGTTTTTCTCCCAGAGGAGCAAATTGAGAATCTTCAGCTTCAACTGTTTTAGGCTGTGATACTTTTGTGAAAGGTTTTTGCGGATTTAATCCTAACATCTCAAACATTTTCATGTCTTCATGTACATCCGGGTTTGGAGTAGTAAGCAGTTTATCTCCTGCAAAAATAGAATTTGCCCCTGCAAAGAAACACATCGCCTGACCTTCACGGCTCATATTGGTTCTTCCGGCAGATAAACGTACTTGCGTGTCCGGCATCACAATTCTGGTAGTAGCCACCATACGGATCATTTCCCAGATTTCAACTGGTTTTTCTTCTTCCATCGGAGTGCCTTCAACAGCGACCAAAGCATTAATTGGCACTGATTCAGGTTGTGGATTCAAAGTAGAAAGCGCAACCAGCATTCCCGCTCTGTCTTCGATGCTTTCTCCCATTCCGATAATTCCTCCGCTGCAAACCGTAACATTGGTTTTACGAACATTTTCGATAGTTTCTAAACGGTCTTCAAAAGCACGTGTAGAAATAACATCTTTATAATAATCTTCAGAAGTATCTAAGTTGTGGTTGTAGGCATATAAACCTGCTTCGGCAAGGCGCTGCGCCTGGTTTTCGGTAATCATACCCAAAGTACAGCAAACTTCCATATCCAGTTTGTTAATGGTACGAACCATTTCCAACACCTGATCGAATTCTTCACCGTCTTTTACGTTTCTCCATGCAGCTCCCATGCAAACACGGGACGATCCACTTGATTTTGCACGCAAAGCCTGGGCTTTTACCTGGCTTACACTCATTAAATCATTTCCTTCAACGCCTGTATTGTAACGTGCAGCCTGTGGGCAGTAACCGCAATCTTCAGGACAGCCGCCGGTTTTGATAGAAAGTAAAGTGGATACCTGAACTACGTTCGGATCATGTTTTTGTCTGTGAATTGTTGCTGCTTCATACAGCAAATCCATCATAGGTTTATTATATATGGCGATTATCTCGTCTTTGGTCCAGTTGTGTTTTGTAATGCTCATTGATACATTGTTTTTGAAGCTTCAAAAGTAGTTAAATTGTTCTAATCAACCAATGCTGATTTTTGTAAATGAATATTTGGCAGTTATTTTCAAAAAAGAAACACCCTAAAATCATAGAATTATACTTTTTATGATTGTATGGGGGTAATAGTTCTTTTTATTTTGAAAAATTAATTGACTATAATTTTTATTCTGGTATAAATATGATCATTAAAGTGATAATAACAGAAGTGGCAAGTATATTTCTGAACTTTTTACAGTTGTCCAACAAATTCCAATGCGGTTTTTTTATCCAGATTCAACTGTTCTTTTAGCAAATCAACTGAATCAAATTTCTGTTCTTCGCGAAGGTATTTTAACAGGGAAATTTCAAGTTTTTGACCATAAATTTCAGCATCAAAATCAAAAAGGTTAACTTCTATAGTTTGTTTTTGGCCATTTACTGTTGGGTTGAA
Organism: uncultured Flavobacterium sp.; assembly: GCA_965650235.1. Taxonomy (GTDB): domain Bacteria; phylum Bacteroidota; class Bacteroidia; order Flavobacteriales; family Flavobacteriaceae; genus Flavobacterium. Next base: position 6,521 of record CBFGNY010000001.1, read on the forward strand.
CCCAATATTCATCATTCCGAAAACTTCTTTTTGACTAATAAAAGTCTTGACAACATATACGCCGTTTTTCGGAATCAGTTTATAATCTTCTTCAATTTGAATATTGGCCGTCGGAAAACCAATTGTTCTCCCTAATTGTTTTCCTTTTACGACTTCGCCGGTTAAAAAATAAGCATATCCCAGATACTCATTGGCTAAAGCCATATTACCGTCCTGCAATGCTTTCCTGATTTTGGTAGAGCTTACCGAAACATCCTGAATTTCCTGAGCAGAAATTTGTTCAACCTCAAAACCATATTCAGCACCAAAAGCAATTAAATGGTCAATATTAGCGGTTCTGTTTCTTCCAAAACGATGATCGTGGCCAATAATTATTTTATGAATATGAAATTGATCTACTAATATGGAATGTACAAACTCTTCGGCAGTTAATCTTGAAAAGTTTTCGTTAAACGGATGAATGACAAGATTTTCAATTCCCGATGCTTCCAGAAGTTTCGATTTTTCCGGAATTGTATTTAAAAGTTTAATTTCTGATTTTTCCTGTAGGACCATTCTCGGATGTGGAAAAAAGGTAAGGACCAGACTTTCGTATTTGCCATTTTCAGTATTTTGATTGAGCCTTTCAAGAATTTTTTTATGACCAATATGTACACCATCAAAGGTTCCAAGAGTCAAAATAGTTTTCCTGGCTGACTGAAAATCGTTTATAGAGTGAAAGAGCTTCAAAGCAAATAGTTTAAGATGCTGCAAATTTATACTATCTATTTTAAATCTGATAAAAACCTGAATTGATTTTTTAATTTGATTAGGTTAGTTTTTGTAAAAAAAGACTAATTAGTCGATGTCAAACAAATATCTGTTGATAATAGATAAGAATTTAACTTAATTAATTTAATTTTGATTCCTTAACAACTTTTTTGATTATGAAAAAACAGCTACTTATTTTGCTCTTTATTTTTTGTTGTACCACTATTCATGCTCAAAACAATGTTCTTTGGGAGAAGGTTAAATCGGTTTCAGCCAAAAAAACAGGAAGCATTTCTAATCAGGATAAGTTATATTATAAGTTGAATGAAAGTCTTTTGACCCAAAAAATTGCATCTTCAACAAGTAAATCGTCAGGAAATTCAACCTCAGAAATCACAATTCCAAATGCCGATGGGGTTTTAGAAAGATTCCTGGTTTGGGAATCTTCTAATTTTGAACCGGAATTGCAGGCAAAATATCCAGAAATCAGAGCGTATGTAGGGACAGGGCTGGATGATAAAACAGCGAAAATTCATTTTAGTGTTGCCCCAATTGGAGTACAGACCATGGTACTTCGTTCTGACAAGGCATCTGAATTTATTGAGCAAAATCCGGAAAACAAATCAGAATATGTATTGTTTACTTCAAGTAACAAGGACATTTCAAAATCACTGATTTGTAAAACTAAAGACGATAAGTCTCATACTATTTCCGGAAAAACAGCTAAAACAGCATCTAATGCTAAAACATTCAAAACCTTACGACTGGCATTATCGTGTACAGGTGAATATGCTGATTTTTTTGGAGGAACAAAAGAAGGAGCATTAGCAGGAATGAATGCAACGATGACAAGGGTTAACGGAATTTTTAAAAGAGATTTGGCAGTAGAATTAAAGATTATTACAAATAATTTAGATGTTATTTATACTGACGGAACAACAGATCCATATTCGAATGCAGGTGCAGGTGCCGGAGGTGCATGGAATTTAGAGGTGCAGCAAACGTTAACTACAGTTATTGGAAATAGCGGTTATGATATCGGGCATTTATTTGGACGTTCTGGAGGAGGTGGAGATGCCGGTTGCATTGGATGTGTATGTAAGAACCCCGTTTCATTAAATGATGAGGAAGCAAAAGGGAGTGCTTTTACCTCACCCTCAAATGCAATCCCACAGGGAGATACATTTGATATCGATTATGTAGCCCATGAAATGGGACACCAATTAGGAGGAAGTCATACTTTTTCTTATGCTATTGAAGGAACAGGCGTAAATGTTGAACCTGGCAGTGGTTCAACTATTATGGGATATGCCGGTGTAACAAATGATTATGATATTCAGGATAATTCTGATGATTACTTTGCATATTCGAGTATCTTAGAAATCCAGAATAATCTCGCTACTAAAACATGTCCGGTCAGTACTGCTATAATTAATAATCCGCCAACTATTAGTGCTGGTTTAGATTATACAATACCATTTAATACTCCGTTTATTTTAACCGGAACCGGTTCTGATCCCGATGGTGATACTGTTACGTATTCCTGGGAGCAAAATGATAGTGCAACAACAACTTCAGGTGGTAATAGTATTGCTTATCCTGCCAAATCTGATGGGCCATTATTTCGTTCTCTTCCTCCAACTAATTCCTCCGTTCGATACATGCCAGCTTTAAGTACGGTTCTTCAAAATAAATTAACCACAACTTGGGAGTCAGTTTCATCAGTAGCAAGAAGTTTGCATTTTTCGTTGACGGCAAGGGATAATGCCCTTTTGGACATTCCTCAGACTAATACAGATAATATGGTAGTTACAGTAAATTCGACAGTTGGCCCGTTTGCACTAACTTCGCAAAGTACAAATGATATTGGCTGGCAAAAAGGTTCTTTCCAGTCGATAACCTGGAATGTTAATAATACCCATACATTACCGGGTTCTAATAATGTAAATATTAAATTATCTACAGACGGAGGTTTGACTTTTCCAATAGTTCTGGTTTCCAACACGCCAAACGATGGTTCGGAGACTATAACAGCTCCTTCAGACCTTACAGCTACAAATTGCAGGCTGTTAATTGAGCCGGTTTCTAATATTTATTATGCTTTAAATACAAGTCCTTTTGCCATAGGATATACATCAGTAACAACCTGTAATTCTTATAGTTTTGGCAGTTCATACAGTATACCATTTGGATCCTCTTTAACAAAAAAAACGGTAAGTGTACCGGCTTCCACAGGAATAATTTCTGATGTAAACATAACTGTAAATGTAACACATGAAAGGTTTTCAGATTTAGAAATCCAAATAGTAAATCCACAGGCAACGGTTGTAAAATTGTTTGATAAGGATTGCAGTGCCGTCAACTCCACACTGATACTTGGATTTGATGATTCCGGAGCTGCTATAGATTGTTCGAGAACAACGACTCAAATTGTTTTTCCATCCGAATCATTAAGTATTTTTAATGGACAAAATCCGCAGGGAGTCTGGTCATTTGAAGTTCGTGATGCAGTTTCAGGACGTTTTGGAACTATAAATTCGGTATCACTCAATATTTGCAGTCAAACGTTTGCTTTGGACGATTCTGAATTTGAAGGTGTAGATTTTGCATTATATCCAAATCCAAACCAGGGCAATTTTAGTATAGAATTCGCATGTGATCCTTCTAAAGATGTAAATGTGATGGTGCATGATATTCTGGGTCAAAAAATGTATGATCGGACTTTTAATAAAACACCGTATTTTATTCAAAATATTCAATTGCAAAAATCATCTTCCGGATTGTATTTGGTAACGATAATTAACGGAGACAAAAAAATTGTCAAAAAAGTAATTGTGAATTAAATTTAAGAGTTGGCCATTGCCATACAAACGATACTAATTCTTGCTCCCGGAATTTTGAGTAATGCACGGGAGCAGGCTTCAAGTGTGGCGCCTGTAGTGAGAACATCGTCAACAAGTAGAAAATGTTTGTTGTGGTTTTCTTCTGAAAAATGGACATCAAAAACGTTTTCTATTCCTTCTGATCGTCCTAATAAATTCTTCTTGGATTGTGTTTTAGAGTATTTCTTCCGAAACAACACAGTATCATTATAAACGATATTCAATCCTTCAGACAAAGCAGTGCCAAAAGTAGTAACCTGATTGTAGCCACGTTCCTTAAATTTCTTTCGGTGCAGCGGAACAGGAATTACGGCATCAAAAGGAGTTTTAGGTTTAATGTATTTTAAATCTTCTACATACCAATTTCCCAGAACCGTTCCTATTTCTTCATATCCCTTATATTTCAGATTATGAATCAGTTCCTGGACGATTCCCTTTTTGTTGAAATATAAAAAAGCCGATGCATGTTCAATTTCAATTTTGCCATAAAACTTCTTGACTGCTTCATTATTAGAATCTAAATAATATTGTGTCAATGGCATTTCATGACGGCAACTGGTGCATAAAACGGTTTCATTGGTTATTAAAATGGTATGGCATCCACCACAAACTTTAGGAAAAAAGAGATTCTTTAGAGATTCAAACATTATTAGAAATTTTTTTGCATAAATGTAAGATAAAAGAGATGAAAAGTAAAGAATGATTTTTTTTTTCTTTAAAAAGATATTTTAATGCTCAAATTGTTTTCAGGATTATGATTTTGATTTTCTTTTTTTAAAACAGAAAAATGATTAGGTATTGAAATAAGACTTAAGGTTTTTTTTGAGAAAAATAGAAAAACCAGTATTTATTTCTAAAAATTTAATAATCAAGGGTCAATCTTCAACTATTTTTCTTTTTTTTAAACACACTTTTTATATTTTTGCACCACTATGGCAAAACAAGAAGATATATTTAAGAATGTGGTTTCGCACGCAAAAGAGTACGGATTTATTTTCCCGTCAAGCGAAGTATACGATGGACTGAGTGCAGTATATGATTATGCACAAAACGGCGTAGAGTTAAAAAAGAATATCCGTGAATATTGGTGGAAATCAATGGTTCAGATGAACGAGAATATTGTAGGATTAGATGCTGCAATATTGATGCATCCAACAACCTGGAAAGCTTCGGGTCACGTTGATGCCTTCAATGATCCGTTAATTGATAATAAGGATTCCAAAAAAAGATACAGAGCAGACGTTTTAGTTGAAGACTATGCTGAAAAATTAAATATAAAAGCCAAAAAAGAAATTGAAAAAGCGAGGGCTCGTTTTGGTGATGCGTTTAACGAAGAAGAATTTATAACGACAAATGCCCGTGTAATTGAATATTTGGCCAAAGAAAGAGAAATTTTAGCCAGACTTGCAAAAGGTATGAGTGAAGATCTTCAGGATGTAAAAGCCCTGATTGATGAGCTTGAGATTGCTGACCCGGAAACCGGTTCCAGAAACTGGACAGACGTAAAGCAATTTAATCTGATGTTCGGAACAAAATTAGGTGCTTCTGCAGATTCTGCAATGGATTTATATTTACGTCCGGAAACCGCTCAGGGTATTTTTGTAAATTTTCTAAATGTACAAAAATCAGGTCGTATGAAAGTTCCGTTTGGAATTGCCCAGACCGGAAAAGCCTTCAGAAATGAGATTGTGGCAAGACAATTTATTTTCCGTATGCGTGAATTCGAACAAATGGAAATGCAGTTTTTTGTACGTCCTGGCGAAGAGATGAAATCCTATGAATACTGGAAAGAAACACGTTTAAAATGGCATTTATCTTTAGGATTAGGAAAAGAAAATTACCGTTTTCACGATCATGAAAAATTAGCGCACTATGCTAATGCTGCTGCTGATATTGAATTTAATTTTCCGTTTGGATTTAAAGAATTGGAGGGAATTCACTCCCGTACCGATTTTGACTTAAAAGCACACGAACAATACTCCGGTAGAAAACTGCAATATTTTGATCCTGAATTGAATGAAAATTATGTTCCTTATGTTGTAGAGACTTCTGTAGGACTGGATCGTATGTTTTTGGCTGTTTTTGCAACATCATTGCAGGAAGAAGTTTTAGAAGACGGTTCAACAAGAACAGTCCTTAAATTACCATCTGTTTTAGCGCCAACAAAAGCTGCAATTTTGCCTCTTGTTAAAAAAGATGGATTACCGGAAATCGCCAGAAAAATCATTGATGAATTAAAATGGGATTTTAGTGTAGCCTATGATGAAAAAGATGCAGTTGGTCGTCGTTACAGAAGACAGGATGCTCTTGGAACTCCGTTTTGTATTACGGTAGATCATCAGACTATCGAAGATCAGACTGTAACCATTCGTCATAGAGATACCATGAAACAGGATCGTGTTGCTATAGCCGATTTAAAGTCAATTATAGAAAATGAAGTTTCAATGAAAAACTGGCTAATGAAAATGTAAGTTTTTTAAAATCAGGATATAAATCCCAAATTCCGTTAAGGAGTTTGGGATTTTTTATTATTATGTTTTTAATAAATTGTAAGTGATTTGTTTATTTTTATAACTTTATATGCCCTGTTTTGCAGGAATATACCAGAATTAATTAAGTAACCCCAAATATTTAATGTTTCAAAAATGAATTACACCTATATTATTTTAGACGACGATCCTGAAAGTGTTAAAAAAACTAAGACAATTGCAAAGGAATTTTCAGAGCTGAATTTTATAGCCTCTGCGAATAATTATACCGATGGATTGAACCTGATATTGAAACACACACCGGATTTGATTTTTTTAGAAATTGACCCTAAAAATAAAGACAGCGGACTTTCCCTGAATTTAATTAATGGGTTAATGATGTATTTGAAAGAAATACCTAAAATTGTTATTACAACAAAAAGCAAAGATCTTGCGTTTGATTGTATTCAATATGAAGTAAATGATTATTTTATTAAGCCTCTGGCCTCAATGGATTTTGTAAAACTGATTCATAAATTAAATAAGTCAAACAGTGAAGACGAAGTGCTTTTAGTTCAAAATTTAAAACATAAAGAAAAAACAGACTCAGACGGTATTCAGATTAATAAAAACCGTAAATCCTTTATTTTATGTGTAAAATCATATGGAGATCATCGATATATTGATTCCAATGAAATATGCTATTTTCAGGCAGACAATAATTCTACGGATATTCATCTGAAAAACGGAGAGATGATTACCGCTTTTAAGACCCTGAAGCATTTTGAAACCGTTTTGTCTAATCCTTTTATCAGGATACATAACAGTTATATTGTAAACAGAAATTATATTTCGAGAATCCATACAGGAAACTCCTTATGCTACATTAAAAAAACAACTATAAAACTGCCTTTTTCCAAATCTTACAAAGCAAATGTTGATTTTATTATCAGCGAATTTGCCAACGAAAATTACATAGAAACTTAAAAATAACCATCTGCCCTGATTTGCTATCCATTCACTCATGAATGGATAGCATTGACCATAAACGCCTTTTTTTAAAGCAATTGTTGCGGTTAACTGTTTAGTTTTACAAAAGAATTCCAACAGAAACGGAATCAAAAACGTAAAAAATATAACAATATAAATCACAACAAATCATGAAAAAATCAGCCTTAACAATCGCATTATTTTCTTTAACAATGGTATTAACTTCATTTGATACAACAGAACCTGCAAACGATATTTTAAACAATACAACAGTTGGTATTGATGGAAACCAATCAGTTGGGCAAAGCAGAAAAGTAGATATGATGGGTTCAGATTTATCTAATCAAAGTATGACAGTAAGTATTGATGGAAATCAATCAGTTGGACAAAGCAGAAAAGTGGATTAATTACTTGTAATTCATTTAAATATAGTAAAGGCTGTCTAATTTAGGCAGTCTTTTTCTTTATGCCTAATAGATAGTTTTGTATTTTTGATTAAAGATTAACTCAAAATTGAAAAGAAGCTGTCTAATATTACTTGTTTTTTTTATTAGTTGTAGCAAACAAAATGAAACTACACCTATTTCCCGTCAATCCAGGGATAGTCTTGATTTGTATTTGTCTCTGGCTAATGAATATAAATTACCTGTTGCGATAAAGCAAAAATACAATCGCAAGGCTTTTGAAGTCATTATGAGCCAGCCAGATGATTCTCTTAAAAGGCTAAATCTTTTTAGAGTTGCCAATCGTTATTATAACATGCGGGACTGGAACGAATATAATAAAACTGTCAAAATTATTTTAGATAAGGCACAAAAGGCAAATGATTCGATTTCAATGTCTAAGGCTTATACTTATTTAGGGGATTATTATAGCTCTCAGGCAATTTCTGACAGTGCCTTTTTATATTATTATAAAGCTGAAAAGTTATACTCTCAATCTAATTCATTTTATAATCTGGCCAAAACGAGGCTTAGTAAAGCATTGTTGCAATTTAATGAAGGAGATTTTTATGGGAGTGAAAAAGCAGTATTTAATGCACTTCGGGTCATTAAAGGAAATGAAAACAAAGATATTTTTTATGATGCTTACAATTTACTTGGTGTAATTTACAATGAATTAGGAGAATATGATAAAGCTATTGAATTTCATAACAAAGCAATTGCCAGCATTGATGATAAAATTATTCCTGTAGAGTTTCAGTCAAAGGCAACTTCATTAAATAATATAGGATTTGTTTATCAAAATCTGAAGGGCTACAAAAAAGCTAATTTTTATTTTCAGGAAGGATTACAACAGAAAAATTTATTCAATCAAAAGCCTGAATTGTATGCTATTTTACTGGATAATCTGGCTTACTCACAGTTTAAATTAAATGAGAATCAGGAACTTCCGGGTTTATTTTACAAGGCACTCAAAATAAGGGACAGCCTGCAGTTAACGGCTGGGATAACAGCAAGTAAAATGCATTTGTCTGAATATTTTGCTTCTGTAAAAGATACTGCTAAAGCCCTGCATTATTCAAATCAGGCACTTTTAGTTTCAAAACGCACCAAAAATTTTCGAAATGTATTGGTGGCCCTGAAACAATTATCTTTAATTCATCCTGAAAAAGCTTCAAAATTCTCAGAAGATTATATCCGGATAAATGACAGTCTGCAAAAGGCTGAACGCAAAATGGGCGATAAATTTACCCGAATAGAATATGAAACCAATGAAATAAAAAGCGAAAATTCGAGTTTAGAAATACAGAACAGGACTTTGGTTTACGTTTTTAGTTTCTCTTTACTGATAGCTTTGTTTTTTTATATTTACAAAACACAGCAGGCAAGAAACAGGGAATTGCTTTTTAAGCAGCAGCAGCAAATTGCAAACGAGGACATTTATAATTTGATGATTTCGCAGCAAAACGCAATTGAGACAATGCGGATGAGGGAAAAGAAAAAAGTTGCCCAGGAACTTCATGACGGGGTTTTAGGAAGGATGTTTGGTGTCAGGATCAGTTTGGACAGCCTGGATAAATTAGACGAAGAAACGGCTGCCGATAAAAGAAAAAAATACCTGCTCGAATTAAAAGAGATTGAGCAGGATATTCGGGAAATTTCGCATGATTTGAACAAAGAAAGAACAGGATTGATTAATAATTTTGTTGCGATTTTAGAAAAGTTGTTTCAAAATCAAATAAGTACATTCGATACCAAATTAGTTTATCATATCGATTCCAATATCAAATGGGACCTTGTAAGCAATGTTGTAAAGATTAATTTGTACAGAATCCTCCAGGAAGCACTTCAGAATGTGAACAAATATGCCCAGGCAAAAACAATTACTCTCGAATTTAAAAGTGAGATTAATTATTTAGTTTTATTAATATCTGATGATGGAATAGGATTTAATACCCATAAAACAAAAAAAGGAATTGGGTTGCAAAATATTGTGTACAGAACGGCAGAATGTAATGGGAATGTCGAAATAAATTCGGCCAGGGATGAAGGCACTTCAATTATAGTAAAGATACCAATTGACCAAAAAATAAATAAAGTTCATGAAAGCTGATTTACAACCATCGCTTAAACAAACAAACCATATATTAATTGTAGACGATCATCCGTTTATTATTGAAGGTTATAAAAATGCTATTACGCGTTATAATCCTGACAGCTTCGAGTTTTTGATTTCTCAGGCTAAAGATTGTAAATCAGCTTATGAAATTATTACAAATCCTGAAACCAAACCTTTTGATATTGCCTTTTTAGATATCAGCATGCCTGCTTACGATGAAAAAGAAATTTTTTCAGGAGAAGATATAGCAAAACTAATTTTGGAGTACATGCCAAAATGCAAAATTATTTTGCTCACCATGTATACCGAATTACTAAAAATTAAAACAATCATCCGTACCATACAGCCAAATGGCCTGATTATTAAAAATGACCTGACATTTGACGAATTGCTTTTTGCTTTTGATAAAGTAATGAAAAGCGATAAATATTATAGTCAGTCCGTTCAGAAAATGCTTAATCAGTCACCACATAATTCAATTGAAATCGATGAATTCGACAAACAGATTTTATTTCACTTGTCTAAAGGAACTTCTGAAGAGGAGATGCCACATTACATCCCGATTTCCATAAACGCAATTGGAAAGCGAAAAAAAGGGCTGAAAGAACTGCTCAAAATAAAATCAGGTTCTGATGAGGACTTAGTAAAAGAAGCGAAAAGCAAAGGGCTTTTTTAAAATAAAATCCCAAAAAAAAAATCCAAACTCCAACTATATGATCATTGGAATTTGGAATTTTTATTTTTTCGAACTTCTAAAAATTTATTCGCTTAAAGAATCCCAGCCTCTTGCTTTTAAAGCAATCTTCGTATTGGCACGTGTAACCAAATGAATGCCTTCGCTTTCATCAGCCATGTGGCCAATAATAGAAAAGTTTGGATTGCCTTTTATTTTATCAAAGTCGTTAATGTCAATTGTAAATAACAGCTCATAATCTTCTCCGCCGTTAATAGCTACCGTTGTGCTGTCAATATTAAATTCTTCGCAAGTCGAAATAAACTGTGGATCAAGCGGTAGTTTATCCTCATACAAATTACAACCCACTTTGGACTGTTTGCACAAATGAATAATTTCAGATGATAATCCGTCTGAAATATCAATCATCGAAGTTGGTTTTATTTCAAGGGCGTGTAATAATGTACGAACATCTTTTCGGGCCTCAGGCTTCAACTGGCGCTCAATTAAATAAGTGTACATGTCTAAATCAGGCTGGCTGTTCGGATTTACCTGAAACACCTGTTTTTCGCGCTCCAATACCTGCAATCCCATATAAGCCGCACCAATATCGCCGGTAACAACTAACAAATCGGTTTGCTTGGCTCCGTTTCTGTACACGATTTCATCTGCGTCTGCTTCACCAATTGCTGTAATGCTAATAATTAACCCTTTTTGCGATGAGGTGGTGTCTCCGCCAATAACATCTACTTTGTACTCGTTTGCGGCATGTGTAATCCCCTCAAATAATTCTTCTAAGGCTTCCAGTGGGAAACGATTAGAAACGGCTACAGAAACCGTTATTTGTGTTGGTTTGGCATTCATGGCACAAATGTCAGATACATTTACAACTACTGATTTGTAACCTAAATGTTTTAAGGGCATGTACGCCAAATCAAAATGTACGCCTTCAATCAGTAAATCGGTTGAAACCACTACTTTTTTCTCCTTGAAATCTAGAACTGCAGCATCATCGCCAATACTTTTTAAAGTTGACTCTTGTTTAACATCAAAGTTTTTGGTTAAATGTTCTATTAAACCAAACTCGCCTAATTGCGCTATACTGGTTCGTTGTGGGTTTTTATCTTCAATCATTTGTTTCTTTATTGCTTTTTTGGTTTTTACCAGGGTTACAAAGGTACGAAGTTGATGATTTAATAACTAAAAAGAGAGTTCGATTATTATTTCGAAACAGGAATATTTGGCTTTTGTTAAGTTTATACCGTTTTTCTGGTTTAATCATTTGTACCGAAGACCTGGACAAAAGATTTCTACATCAAACGAAGTTTATGACAACTGGATTAATCAAGTTAATATTTATTCTTTTAATCTTTCTTTTCAAATGCAAAATGTATTACCATCTCATCGCCGGAAACTGTTCTTTTAAATTTGTTATCAATATTTTGATATTGAAGAAGTTTTGGAAAACTATTGATTTTATTTTCAAAGCCAAATCACTATCATCAATTTTCGATAATTTGAATACGATCGGTTTTTATCTTCCTTACCGGTAACAGCAAAATACCAGGTGTTATTTGACTTAATCAATACAACATCTTCTTTCCAGGTATTATCATTATTCTGTAATGTATAATTTTCACATTCATAAATATTATAATTGCCGTTTGGAAAAGTTGACTGTCAATGCCACTCGCTTATTTTTCCATTAGGTTTCAATAAGTCGTTCTGTTTTTTGCCAGTTGAAATTATATAAAAAAACATAAAGAAACATATAAAATAATTGCCGTCATTTGATTGATCTTCGCCTAACAGATTTGTAACTTACGAGCTAATGATAAATATATATCAATTGTGACGTTGAGAAAAATTAATTTGTAGACATAAAATGGAAGATTATGTTTATAATGGACGCCCGTCTTATATGAAAGTATTTGACGGGTTTTCCATTTTTTCAGAAGTCAACCTCAACCGGATATTATACGTCAATCAAAAATAAAAACAATTGCATTTAAATCGAACAACTTGTATGAATGATTAACTTTTTTATTCTCCGTGATAGATGTTATGAAACATTTCTGCCAGTTTTGAAGGCTCTTCTTTCCATGCATTGAACATTCCCAATCCCAATTCATCAGGAACAATTTCCAATTCATCTAATTCTACATTATCCAATATTATTTTTGCTATACCTTTCGGCGCCGGCATTTCCCAGTCACTTCCTTTATTCATATCTGTATCAATAGCACCTGGATTTACCATGTGAACACTGATTCCTTTTTTTGCTAACTCTGTACGGGCAGATAATGTTGCTGAGAAAAGGGCTGCTTTGGATGCTGCGTAGCCTGCAATTGAGGGAAGTGGAGAATAGGCTACAATTGATATAATATTTACAATTTTTGAAGGGGCGTTGTTCTCTAATATTGGAGCAAACGCCCTCATCATATTTATTGTACCATAGTAGTTGGTTTTCATATCATATTCCATTCCAATAATTTCTCCTTCTAAAATAGTGCCCTGGTTAAACGTTCCCGCATTATTGATTAGGATTTGAACATCCTGAGTTTTTTCAATTATTAGGGAAATTTGCGATTTATCAGTAATGTCTAGTTCTAAAGCGACCACTCTTTCATCTCCAAAATCTGGTAGTTTTTTAAATCGCGTGAAGTGGCATAAATTTTTCTGGCACCTTTTTCCAATGCTGCTTCAACGAGTGATTTACCAATTCCTCTGTTTGCTCCTGTAATTAATATTACTTTATCTTTCAATGTTTGCATATTGCTTTTTATTAAAATTATTAAGCAAAAATACATTGACGACTAAGCTTGTAAAATCCGAAACTTGCTGAATTATCGTTGAAAGGTTACAGTATGCTTGTATGTCTTAAGACTCAGATGTTTATTTTTTTGCTACGATCTTAATATAGAATTCAATAGAATCCGACATAGTCTGATCAGCTAAAAGATCGTAGAATTTTCCTGATTTATACCGAATACCCCATTTTGTTCGATCAATAACCAGCTTACTATTCAATTTGACAATTCCGTTCTTAACTTCTGTTTTAGCTGAAAAAGTAATTGGGTGTGTGATTCCTTTAATGGTTAAATTTCCTGTAACTTTCTTGTCTTCAGTATTTATTGATGTAACCTTGGTAAGCACAATTGTAGAAATGGGAAATTTTTTAACATCAAAAAAGTCAGGATCTTTTAAGTGATTAATAAGTCCGTTATCACTACTATGTTTTTCATCTTCAATTGTATTCATATCGACCTCGGCCGTACCACCCATTAGTTGACCGTTTTCGATCACTAATTCTCCTTTTGAGATATAGACATACCCTGTATGACTGTTTGAACCAATGAGCATAGAGCCTTTCCATGTTACAACACTTTCCTTAGTATCTATTACATATTTTTTATTCCCAATAAATAATGATAAGGAGCTTGACAGTGCATTATTTTTATTTTCTTCTTTTACAGGTCCACGGCAACCGAAGAAGGATAAAGCAATAATTAAAAGTGTTAGTTTGTTGTTCATAAGATTATATGTTAATGTATTTTTAATTTATTATTTAGCAGCCGCCTTTACGAGGAGCACGTTTATAAATCACTTTACTATCCAGTTCTACATAGTCCACAGATATTATTGGATATGAATACTTGGGCGCGTGCGATACGCTATGGCTTTTTAAAATTATTTTGTCATTAACTTTCAGGCTATGCAATTGCTTAAGTTGAGACTTTTCCGGCTCAACTTTAAGAATATAGTCGTCACCATTAATCCTGGCCATCACACCGAAACCTAATACTGATCCTGGCGAAAGAGAAAGTGAGTTTACAACAGCCTCCATATTGGTAAAGGCACTTATGTGCTTCCTTATTTTAGCAGCTCCGGCAAGCACTTTTTTACCTCGGGGAGACGCTTCCCACTTTTTGTACTTTATACCATCTGGGCTAGCTTCCCATTTTTTTAATTCGGCTTTCCTCTCGGCAACAGAGAGTGCCTTTCGGATTGGTTTTTTAGGAGTTTCATTTTTAAATTCGCAATTTGCGAACATTAGTCCGCTTACCACAACCAGCGGTAAAATCAGCGCATAAATGATTTTTTTCATATTTTTTATAGGTTTAATTTAAAATAGATTCATCTCCTGATAAATCTTGCTCATGTAAGGCATTCTTTTATTTTTCCCATCTTTTTAAAGTTGGTGAAACAAAATTAATTTGATATTTTTCGGTTGAGGGATTTGGATTGTAAATAAAAATGTAAACTTTGTAAATATAATATTGACACTATGCATGTTAGTCGAAATCTCCTCTCTGGGAAACACAAATACCTATTCGTATTGATACTTCTCTCGTTTATCTCTGTGATCTGCGCGGCTTTCAAAATGGAGGATAGTGAGGATTTTGATATTTCAAGAAGAGAGGTTTTGCTCCGCAGAATTGGACATGAACTACTTTTGCAGTCGGGCGATAGTACATCAAGAGTGCTTCCGATAAAAAAGATCGCCCAAAATGAATATCAAATAAGGTTTGAGAATGAGTTTGCTTTTTTACCCGACTCTTTGGTGAGTACAACGTTGCGTTTGTTGGGTAAAGACCCCCTTGCAAGTGATTATATTGTTAGCGTTCTGAATTGTGGTAACTCAAGTGTTGCTTATGGATACGCTATATCCAAAAATAAAAAAGATGATATTGTAGCATGCATAGGAAGAAAGCAGCCTAAAGCCTGTTACATGATCAACGTTAAATTCAAGCCAACAGGCATAAATACAGCAAAAAACGGATATATTCTGGGAGGCTTTTCATTTTTAGCATTCGTTGGGTTTGTTTTTTTGAGATCTGTTAAGCCACTAAGAACCTTGCCTGATAATAAGAACACAAATATGTTCACTTTAGGTTCTGTGTTGTTCGATGCTAAAAACAGGAAACTCATCACAAATGATAAGACAATAGAACTGACCGGAACGGAAACCCGTGTATTACTCATTTTCGCATCGTCTCCCAACGAAACCATTGAGAGAAGCCGATTGCAAAAAGAGATATGGGAAGATGAAGGTGTTATTGTGGGGCGCAGTCTGGATATGTTTATATCGAAACTTAGAAAAAAATTGGAATGTGACCCGAATATCAACATTGTGGTGATACGAGGAAAAGGATATAAACTTGAAATTAGCGCTTAAGAGAATAGAATAATTCAGAAAGTAGCTCGTAAATGTATTACCCTTTTATTTAATTTCCTTAAGTCGTCGGCGAGGTTTTCTTGGTTCTAAAAAATTTCTTTTTTCAAGTTTGTGATCAACCGATATTGTGTCAAATTGACTTAAATTAATACTCCCTGTGAATGGTTTTGAAAAATACACTACAGAATCATTTAAGAATTTAAGCCTAATTTTTGTTTTAAAATTGCCTGAGTATTTGACAATTTTTGTCAATATAAAATGATTTGGTTTTAACGCAATTCCTCCATAACTATTTCCACATCCAGAATATTCCCAATATTCTATTGGTCTCCATTTTCCGGATTTATCTAAAGCTTCCTGGATTAACATTAGTCTCCAATCTTGTACTTCTACTCTGATTGATTCTGAAGCAGGATTTATTATGAAGACAGGCATTCCCTTCAATAGTTTTGGATTTTTTTCCAAAAATTTTTGTACTGAAAAATATGAAATCGAATCTATACTCTTTTGTTTTGGTGAAGTCTTATCTCTCCACATGTAGTTTTTGAATAGGTCAAAATTTGAGTCAATTCTTTTAATAGTAATTTCTGTTGTAGTATCAACTAATATTTTGAGACCATTGCGTTTTACAACATTTTTGTTTGTCGTGTCTGATAAAAAATGATCATCAATGAAATATTTATATGGTTCGATTGTATCTCTTAGATCAGATATGTTGGCATTTTTTTGAATCTTATTAATAAAGTTTTCAGGGTTTTCAATTGCGTTAGGGGAATAGTATAAAGTTGCCACAGCTAATGTGTCAATAACTTTAGGAAATTTAAAATTATTTGCTGTAGAATAATCTTTCTTACAGCTTATAAATAATATTATTAGAAAAAGGTAAATGAAATTTCTCATTAGTGTGCAGATAATACTATAAACTTAAATTAGGCAAAACAAAAGATTTAGTATTGGGATGTAACCTTATCCATAGTCCCGGATTTGCATTTAATTGCAGTAATGCTTCCTCTTTATTTGAACTCACATTTGTGTTAAGCACATTTGCATAAGTTTGGATTTTAGCAGGAGCAGAATCGGCATCTACTACAGACTGAACAATCTTTTTGGCTTGTAATATCGCAGCTGGTCCTAAGGTTAGGATATATTCAGCAGATCGGCATTCTTTTTCGTCACTTTCATTTACAAGGCTTCCGCCAGCTTTAAATTTGCTAATATGGTGCTCCAAAATACTGCTCGATATTGGAATTATCCCTGCAATATGATGACTATGTGCTCCGGAGAAAGGTTTAATATAGGCAAGGTGTGATGCCTGATTTTCTTCCGGACCATGACCAATAAAAAAGATATCCAAACCACCCAATTCTTCCATTTTAGTCAAATATGCTGTAAGCGCAGACTCTAAATCTTTAGTATCTGTTCGCATTGGTGTAAAGCTTTTTATTTTTTTGAAAAAGGCATCACCTAAAATACGCTCAAAATCCCTGACAAAACTAAAACCATTATTCATGCTCAAAGGAGCAAGTGCATCCTGAGTAAACACATTCAGCCTGCCGAGCAGCTCATCCTGTTCCGCTGACTTGGCTAATTCTCCCAGCAAACGGTGTAACTCCTGAGCGCCTCTTCCACCAAGAAGGACAATATTAATATCACCTTCTTTTGATGCTGCGGTGCTGTAAAGCTCATTTAACATTGCCAGACCAACCTCTGCTTCAGTACTAAGGACAGTTGGGATTATGCCATAATCAGTAAAATTAAATTCTTGCTCGCTCTTTTGAGACAACCACACATTATTGCTGTCTTCATATCTTGTGAAATGGGATTTGTTTAAATTCATTATAATTGTTTATTTATTAATTATGCGCCCTCTCAGGCATTTTCTTTCAAATATATGATTTAAAAAAAACTGAAAAGTAAAAAAGCAAAAGTTAAGTTTTTTAAGTTATTCAGTTTTAGCTAGCCGCGTTGCAAACGCTACGATTTATCTATTAATGTAAATAGGTACTCGATGTAATCAAGCACCAGGATACACGATAAACGAGGACCAGTGGGATTTGTGTTAAGCACATTTGCATAAGTTTGGATTTTACCAGAAGCAGAATCAGCATCTACTACAGACTGAACAATCTTTTTGGCTTGTAATATCGCAGCTGGTCCTAAGGTTAGGATATATTCAGCAGATCGGCATTCTTTTTCGTCACTTTCATTTACAAGGCTTCCACCAGCTTTAAACTTGCTGATGTGGTGCTCCAAAATACTGCTCGATATTGGAATTATCCCTGCAATATGATTAGGCTGCGCTCCGGAGAAAGGTTTAATATAGGCAAGGTGTGATGCCTGATTGACTTATTATTTGGTTAGCCCTCCGAATATTTTCTAAATTTGAAGAGTTTTTTTCACAGCCTGACGGTTTGGCGCTTGGCGAGTTTGCAAACTTCGTAATCGAGTTCTTTCGGTTAAGATAAAATTTCTTGCGAAACGTGAACTTGAATTTACTACAAAATTCCCAGCCAAACGGCTTTTACCTGCTGGAATGTTTCTATTGATTTATTTTTTTAAATTCCGTTACATAATCAAAGCCAAGTTTTCCTTTCAATATACCAAGTTCAATTTCTTCGCCTTCTTCAAAAGTATTGTATCTTGTTTTTCCAACAGAAAATCTCTCTTCAATATCGTTATCCATTTTCAAAAAGAAAAAATATTCAGTTGACTTTCCACTACTAGTACTCTTCCTTTCAATTTTATATATCTTACGAAAAATTGTTGGGTAAGCATAATGATGATTTACAAAACCAGCCACAGATGTTGATGTGAGAAATAATCCGATAAATAGTCCAAGATGTACAGTATATCTTCTTTTGCTTTCATAATAAACAGATGGAGTTATTAATTTTAATATTAGTGTCAGGATTGACGCTATTACTATTCCTGCAAGACCTGATGTCCAAAAAAGTTTAGTTCCGTTTATTGTGTTGTCAAAATTTCTGATTTCAAAAATTAAAAATAGTAGTCCAATAAAAAAGATTGTCGAAGAAAAATAATAAATGAATTTGTCAAATGGTTTAACTTTCTTTTCAAAAAATGTTTTTGGAGGAAAAAAGTCGTCAATAATGAGTTGAGAAAGTCCAATTATTTGTATTATTTGATACATTCCAAACAGAAAGAAAGGTAATGGTACTAGTCTGAAAGCTCCTTTGTTATCAGCGAAAAATACAATCGGAATTATACATAATGTGATATAAAAAAGTCTTTTGTAAAAGTCTTTTCTGATTGCAGATGTTTCTGCTCTTTCGGTTCTATTAATAATCTTTTTCATTAATTCATGTTTGATCAAGTGCTTGCAGGGAATGCACATATACACGCTACAAACATTCGCCAATCTACCCAAATTGGGGGTAGTATATACGAATATTTGTTTCGTATTATTTTCTCCAAATATAGAAAAATATAATCTCTAACTTACAAAAATGTTCTTAAGACCGCGTGAAGGATGGGAGCAGGTTACCGAAGTAACGCGGACAGCCTGACAGCATCCCGATAAGTGGGCGAATAACGGCAAAGTGAGTTTGCCCGCTTATCGGGATGGTGGCACGCCCAAATGATTATCTTTTCATGCTAAAATGTGCTTTGAAAACCTGCGGTGTCCCGTTTAGGCTATAAAAAACCTGAAACCAATAATCGGTAGAGGGAAGCGGTTCGCCATTGTAATTTCCATCCCAACCCGGACCGGCAGGGCGGATTTTCTTTAGGACTTTTCCGTATCGGTCAAAGATATGGATGACTGCATCGGGCTGAAAAGCGAGATCGGGTATGTTCCAGGTGTCATTATAGCCATCGTTGTTTGGAGTGAAAAATTTGGGATATTTGAGTACATTGATAATCAAGATCTGATCGTCGCAATTTCCTTTGACATCTCTTACCGTAATAACATGCTCTCCCGAATCGACATCAGGAAATACATTACTGGTTTGAAAATCGCCGTCATCGAGTTGATATTCATAACTTCCAAAACCATTGTGGAGTGTTACAGTTACGTCGGTATTTTCCTGAAACGAGTCGGACATGTTGATGCTTGCCACTGCCGGACTTGATTTTTCGACAACAATTGTAGCCGGATTGTAACCGCAATCATCGCCAACATCTGGTGTGTTTTTTGTAATTTGAAGGGTGTAAGTTCCTTCTTTGGTCGCCATATAATCAGGACCTGTGCTTAGTCTGTTTCCTTCTAAATACCAGTCGACAGTATAAATAGCCGGATTAAGTCCTGAATTCAATTGCGCCGGTCGGACTGTAGTTCCTGTTTCAAAATCAACGCAGATTATTTCATTTCGCAACACCAGATTTTTTAAAGGATAAACCGTAATATTAAAATCATCCTGAGCAAAACAACTTGGGTTTGTCGCTGCTGCAGCGTAGATATACATTTGCTGGCTGGCTGTTATTTGCTGTCCGGTCAAATAACGTGTTCCGGTCGCATCTGGACCGCTGTAATAATTTCCAACTGCTAAAGGCGGTAATGTATAGCTTCCGCAAATGGTAACATCGGGAGTGCTGGTCAATATTGGCGTTGCAGAAATAGTGACTAAAAAGCTTTTTTCACTTGAGCACGTCAATCGTTCACCAACAATGGCGTAAACATAAATTCTTTGTGAGGCTGTTAAAACAGTTCCAGCCGGAATAACAGCGCCTTTTCCTCCGGGCTGTGCATAATAATTGCCTAATTGTAATGGAGGCAGAGTATAGCTGTCGCAAACAGTAATATTGGTAAAGGTGCCAACATCTATTCCGTTATAATTGACTTTAAAAAAAGTTTCATTACTGCAGCTTGAAAAGTCTGCCCATTCATTATAAATGTAAATAGTTTGTGAGGTAGTTATGAGTGTTCCTTCGGCAATTTGTGTTCCTGAACCATGCGGGCCTCCTGTTGCGGTATAATATTTTCCGTTTTTCAATACCGGAAGTTTAAAAGCATTACACGTTACCACATCAGTAAAACTGTCTACCTGCGGGCGTTTCCTGATTTCGACAATAAAACTATGCTCGTTGGTACAATCTGTGTTGGTGGCATACACATAAATAGTCTGTGTTGTGGTAATGATGTCTCCGGCTTTTAATCGGGAACCTCCACCGTTGGTTTTGGTGAAATAGTTACCATTTACTAACGCGGGCAATACATAACGTTCACATTCGAGCCTATTTGGTGGCGTATCCACCAATGGCAATGTTTTTATCGTTATGTCGTATTTTAAGTTATCGGTACAATTGGGAGAGGTTGTAGTAGCAGCATAATAATACACAGTTTGCGAAGTAGTAATAATTGTTCCGGCAGGAATTTTTTGGCCCTGACCACCCGGACTGGTATAATAACCGCCAATGGCAACGGGAGGTAAAACATAACTTCCGCATCTTGTAATGGGAACAAAACGAGACGAATTTATAATGTTGATTCTGAAAGAGTGTTCGTTGGTACATCTGCCATCATCTGCGAAAACATATATTGTCTGAGTTGAAGTTATAGTAGATCCTGCGTTTAAACGAGTTCCAGATCCTGCGGTTGCCGTATAATAATTTCCGTTTGCCAAAGGAGGCAGAACATAAGAATTACATGTTACCACATTTCCGGGTTTATCTACTAATGGCAAAGGGTGAACAACAAATGATACTGCTTCATCACGGCAAACCGTCCCATCAATTACAGCATAATAATAAATAGTCTGGTCTGTTGTAAATGAACTGCCTTGCCGAATGGCATCTCCTCTTCCGCCAGGCTCAGTAAAAAAACCACCAGCAGCTACTCTTGGAATGATGTATTCGCCGCAAGCTTCTTTACGAAAAGTGATTTCGTTGATAAGGATTAAGGTAAAACTGTTCTGATTAGCACAATTGTTTGTAGGCGTTGGCCCGCTGTAAATATAGTAAACTCCTGCTTTGGTAATCACATCTCCCGCATTCAGTCTGGTTCCTGTTCCATTTTGGCCTGTATAATAATTCCCGAAGTTAAGAGGAGGTAAGGTGTAACTGCTGCAGGCAACAACATTTGGAATATCGTCGACCATGGGAAGCGAATTAATGATTATATTAAAATTAACGGTTGCATAGCAGCCAGAGTTCGGGACATTTTCAATTCGTACCCAGATTGTTTGTGGTGATTGCGACAGGGAAGTAGTGTAAGCTGTTGGATCTGGGATGTTATTCGTTCCACTGTTTGCTTCTGTCTGGCCAGTGTAATAACTAATTTTATAATTGGATGGATTTAATCCGTTCAAAATAGTACTTTCCTTAGTAGTCAGGTCAACAGTTACTCTTCCGGAATTATTGTCACAAAAGCTCAAATCTGGCGGTGTTGCTGCAGTAATAGGTTCTGTTACCAACAAATTAAACGAAAGCGGATTGCTGCAATAGGTATTGTTATTGGAAACATGTACCGCTTTTATGTATATCGTTTCATTACCTGCACTAGTGTATGAAGTCAATTGGCTGGCAGGAATGGCTGGTCCGTTTGCGTGGGCTGCTTCTAAAGAATTATAATAAAAAAGGGCATATTCTGCCGAATTAAGTTTCAATGCGGCCAAATTATTCTGCGTCAGGTCATATTGATAGGTGGGGCTACCGTTATAACAGGCTGTTATGTTTTTGGGAGGGGTAATGGCTAAATTAGAAACAACAACTTCGTCTTTTATTACACAGCCCGAAAGTGTTGCCGTAACTCCATATCTTCCGGCTTGATTAAGTGTCAGGATACTGCTTGTTTCCCCTGGAATTACAGCACCATTGCGTGTCCAGATATAATCATAATTCCCTACAAGTCCGGATTGCAAAGTGACACTTTCTCCCTCGCAAATAATTCGGTCCGGACCTAAATCCATGGTGGTTATAAAACTGCCTCCTTTTATAAAAACTGCCGAATCATAATTACTGTCGTTATAATCGCCAATGGCCAGTTTTATGCTGTAAGTCCGATTTGGAATTACAGTTGAAGAAGCTTTCAAAACTTTGGTTTCACCTCTCATGTTGATAGCAGACCCTGCTGGATTGTCTACATTATAGCGGTCAAATAAATTGGCATTGGCAGACAAACACGAAGAATTGTATTGTTGATTTCGAATATTTTTAACCGAAACGGGTGTTGTTGTTCCCGGAACTACCGCAAGGTTTTTGGAAATTCCCGTTGTTAAATCAGTCAGGATAAAGGCAAAAACATCGCTGAAACCACATTGAAATTCTCCATATTCATTGGAAGCAAAAAGAAAATCAAAACTAAAATTACTCGACAAAGGGGTAAAATCAAACTGAATAAAACTCACATCGGTAACAGGAACAATTTGTCCATTCTCATTACTGACATTCTGCAAATCGCTATCACTCAAAGTATTTAACTGACTGCTTTCATTTGCGCCTGTATATGGACCTTCGGTGTGTTTGGCGATTCCGTTCCGAATAATGATTCCGTGTGAAATGGGGAAATTAGGATTTGTATTTGTGAATTTTCCAATACCTAATTGTGACGAAAATTTGAAGTTGCTTTCATTCGCACAGGCATTTTGCATTAACTCTTCGCGGACTAGTTCAGGTATGGTCAAGGTTGTATTGTCGACGATGATTCCCTGTGATGAAGATATAGCCGAATAAAATAATAAAAGTAGAAGTAGAGTTGCTCTCATAACCCTGATTTTATTAGTTGTATTACTTAAAGGTACGAATGATTTTTCTTTCAATACTATGAATATCAGTATTTTGTACTGTTAAAATTGTTTTAAAATTAATTATCAGAAGAATGCTTGCCGAATCTAATTTTAGTAAATTGCAAGTAAAGTCTTAAGAGAGCTGAATAAAAACCATTTTTAAAAAAAGAAAAAATGAAACTACATGATATAGTAACATTAACCGTAAATCCTGCGGTAGACAAAAGCACCCATTTTACAGGATTGATTGCCGAACAGAAAATCAGGTGCAAGGATCCTTTGTTTGATGCAGGCGGAGGAGGAATAAATGTTTCGAAAGCTATTTCTCGCTTACGGGGAAGTTCACTGGCAGTTTTTACATCAGGCGGTCCCGTTGGAGAAATGCTTAAGGATTTAGTAACGAAAGAAAAAATAGATTTTGAAGCCATTGAAACACAAGCGGCAACAAGAGAAAATTTTATTGCCGTAGATGATAATACCAATTCGCAATATCGTTTTGGGTTTGACGGTGATGTTTTAACGGATTCAGAAATTGAAAAGCTTTTGGAAACGATTTCGAATTTAAAACCGAAATTTTTGGTGGCAAGCGGAAGCCTGAATGAAGGTTTGTCATCCGATTTTTATCAGAAAGTAGCTGAAATTGCCAAAGCATCCAATTCTAAATTAATTGTTGACACTTCGGGAGAAGCTTTAAAGAAAGTTTTAGAAACAGGTGCTTATCTGATCAAACCTAATGTTGGTGAACTGGCAAAATTAATTGGTGTAGAGCGCTTAGAAACAGATGAGGTAAACGAAGCCGCTAAAAAAATCATAGCTGATGGCGGAGCTGAAATAGTTGTGGTTTCCCTTGGTCCGCAAGGAGCGGTTTTGGTTACCAAAGACGAATACGAATTTGTACCGGCACCCAACGTTGCTAAAAAAAGTACCGTAGGAGCCGGTGATAGTATGGTGGGCGGAATAGTGTGGGCATTGTCGCAGAATAAAAGCCTGAAAGAAGTTATTCGCTGGGGAGTTGCCTGTGGATCGGCAGCAACGATGAACGAAGGAACACAATTATTTAAATTTGAAGATGCTAACAGGCTGTTTGAATGGCTAAAGCATAAATAATAAAAAGATTAATAAAAATATTTTTTCCTGCTGACAAACTGTTGTCACCAGCCCTCAATAATTTTGAAGTATTAAAAAATTAAAACTTTAAAATTATGAAAACATTAGCAGCACAAGTAATTACCCCGGAAGATTTGTTAATTCACTGGCAAGGACACAGAGCTCTTACACGACGTGTGATTGAGGCTTTTCCTGAGAAAGATTTTTTCGAATTTTCGATAGGAGGAATGCGCCCTTTTGCAAAACTGACTGATGAACTTTTAGCCATCGCAGTTCCGGGTCTTAAAGGAATTGTAAATAAAGAAGTTAAGCCTTTTAGTGAAGAAGAAACAGAAAAACTGATTTTTAAAGCGCAATATCTTGAAAAATGGGACGAAGCAACTGCAGAAATTAATAAACATTGGGAAAAACTATCTATTGAAGATTTTAATGAAACCTTTAATCTTTTTGGACAATACGAATTTCCGGTTATTCAAAACATATTATATTTTATTGAAAATGAAGTTCACCACCGCGGGCAAGGTTATGTGTATTTAAGAGCTTTAAATATTGAGCCGCCATTTTTCTGGGAAAGACAATAGCAAAAACGGCAGCAATCTTTTAAATAATTCAAAATTAGATAATATGAGCTTAAAAAAAATAATGACTAATTACGCCAATTATAATTTATGGGTTAACCAGCAATTTGCAAATTGGCTTTCTGAAAAATCAGACGATTTACTTCATAAGGAGGTTCCGTCAAGTTATTCTAGTATTGCTAAAACGCTGAATCATATTTGGGAAACAGAAGAATATTGGTATTCGGTAATTTCAGAAACTTCACTATTTGAAAAGAAAGAAAATGTTGATTTAAGTAAAAATGAAATATTTGAAAGATTGCTGCAAAGCTCTGCAAAATTAGCTGAGTATATAAATTCATTGTCTGATGAACAATTAACTAAAGAAATTAAAATCGATAATCCCTGGTTTCAGTGTGAGCTTCCTCTTAGCGAATATTTACTGCAGGTTATAAATCACGGAACTTACCACCGAGGGCAAATTGTTACCATTGGACGAAATATTGGCATTACTGATGCATCCAATACGGATTATAACTTTTATAATGTTGTAAAAGGGCAACAATAATTATTTTTCGAAAGCAAATCTAACTCCTAAGATGAATTTTCATTTTAGGAGTTTTTTTATAGAAGCCTTTGTTTGTTAATTTCAAGTAATTCCAGCGCTCTGACTTTAAGTCTTTCCGGTTCCAGTATTCTGGCATAATCTCCAAACATCAAAAACCAACGCGGAAAACTATTTTCGATATCACAGGACATAAACGTCATTTCTATTTGCCCATCAACTTCTTTTTGAGAAACAAAGCCGTGATATTTCCTTTCTGTCATTAGATATTTTAAAATTTTTTTCTCAACCAGGATTCGGACTTTTATTTTTTGAGTTGGCTGGTCTTTTTGCAGATAATTTTCCAGTGAATCATGTTCGATAGTAAATTTCAGATCTGTTTTTTTAATTCCCTGAATTCTATCCGTTCTAAATTGACGGTAATCTTTACGCAAATGACAGTAGCCTAAAAAGTACCAATTGTTATTCTCATGAAAAACACCAACAGGCTCAATATTTCTATCGCTTGCTTCTTCAGCTTCTATGGTTTTGTATAAAAGCTGAATTTGTTTTTCTTCAGCAATACTTTCAAACAAAAGAGCCAGCGTGTTAGGAGAATTATCATTAAACATAGGCTCTGAAGCCTGCATCAGAATTTTCGATTCTATATTCGAAAGCCAGTCTTTATCCGTACTTCGCAAAACCGATTTTAATTTGTACATCGCCGAGGCATAATGATTTCCAAGAGATGGATCAGTAAATTTCTGCATCAGTTTTTCTGCCGCAATAAAACTGCTCACTTCCTCACGTGTAAACATAACCGGAGGCAATCTATAACCCTCCATCAACGCATAACCAACTCCCGCTTCACTGTAAATGGGAACTCCGGATGCTTCAAGAGTTCGAATATCCCGATAAATGGTTCTCAGACTGCACTCAAAACGATCAGCCAATTCCTGGGCTTTTACAATTTTTTTTGATTGCAGCTGAATTAAAATAGCCACAATCCGGTCAAATCGTTTTGGTGTTTCGTCGAGCATTTTTTCTAAGTTCAAAGGTTCAGAGGCTCAAAGATACAAAGGTAAAAAATGGAATAAAAACAAAAAGCTGTCCCAAATTGAGACAGCTTTAAATCTTTTATCCAAAAGTTAGAATCTATATAAAAGACCAAACTGAGGCTGGTCAAAAATGTTTTCAAATAAGTTGATGTTTAACTGAAATGTGTTTGCAGAAGGGCCATCTTCTGGAGAAACGCTGTTATATGATAATATATTGGCCAAAGTAAATGTTACTGCAATGTTTCTGGTAACGAAGTAATTTAATCCCACATTGATGTCAGCTGTAACGCTATTATCGATATCTTCAATTCCTGAAGTTTCAGTCTTATTTCTTCCAAATCCTAAACCAGCTTCTGCAAATGCTTTAAAGCGTTTTTGGTCAAGTTCTAACAAATAATATCTTGCAAAAGCGCCAACTCCAAATACATCAGTTTTACTATCTGGTACTTCTCTTTCGTAGCTCTCGTAGTTTAATTTAGCTCCAACAGCAAATTTATCATTTAAAAAATAACCAAATTTCGGACTAAAGCCATAATAATCTACTTCTCCTCCAGTACTAATTTTTATAGATCCTTCGAGAAACATGTCACCATTTTGAAAAGTTACACCTTTTGCTGAGTTCATTTCTTCATCAGTTTCAATTTGCTGTGCGTTTGCAAATGAAAAAGTCAGTAACGATAAAATAAATAAAAATTTTGTTTTCATAATAAAAAGCTTTTAAAGTTTGTAAGATTAAAGTTATGTTTTAAACATTAAAAAATTTACAATTATGATCTATAGCATTAATAATTAAGTTATTGAGTTAATATTTTTGTTTTTTTATAAGCATTTACTTGTTATGTTGCTTTTTGAAATATTTCAAAATGATAATAATCCCCTTAAAAATGGAGGAATCCAGATCTTCCTTTTTACTGCATTTAATGTCCTTCACAAGTATTTTTCGCATCTTTACAACAGCAGTTAGCTTTACAGTCAAATCTATAATTAAGTAATAAATGACAATCCCATTTGAACCTGTTCTGTTTGGTTATGAAATTAATGTTCATTTGATTTTAGAATATGTGGCTTTCTTTTTAGGATATCGATATTATGTTTTTTTAAGAAGAAGAACTTCAGATAACATTATATCTACCAATCGCTTATCAATTATTTTGGGCGCGGCTATCGGAGCTTTCCTGGGATCCCGATTCGTAGGTTTTTTAGAAAATCCTGTCTTGCCATCAAATTTACCTACGCTATTGCATCTTTTCAACACAAAAACCATTATGGGCGGATTATTCGGGGGACTTCTGGGTGTAGAATTGGCTAAAAAATGGATAGGCGAAAAGCAATCTTCCGGCGATTTGTTTACATTTCCCATTATTTTAGGGATTTTTATCGGCAGAATTGGCTGCTTTTTATCCGGAACCAACGAATTTACGTATGGAAAAGAAACTTCCTTTTTTATGGGAATGAACCTTGGAGATAATATGATGCGTCATCCGATTGCTCTTTATGAATTGCTTTTTCTGATTTTTTTATTTTCTTTTTTATGGAAATTAAAAAACAAAAATTTACAAAACGGATTAATTTTCCAGTATTTCATGATTACCTACTTTGCTTTTCGTTTTTTTATAGAATTTATCAAGCCCAATAATTTCTTTATAGTAGGATTGAGTTCCATACAGATTTTATGCTTAATTTGTATGCTTTATTATCACAAAACAATTTTAAATTTAGTAAAAAATGCCGGTTAGAAAATATACCTATTATGATTTTACTTTAAGCCTTTGTCCGGAATGCCTAAAGCGAATCGATGCCAAAATTGTTTTCGAAAATGATAATGTCTACATGCTCAAAAGATGTCCGGAACACGGCAATTCAAAAGTGCTCATTGCAGATGATATTCCGTATTATAAAAACATCCGAAACTACAACAAACCTTCTGAAACGCCTTATACCTTCAACACCAAAACACATTATGGATGCCCTTATGACTGCGGCTTATGTCCGGATCATGAACAGCATTCCTGTTTAACCGTAGTTGAAGTTACGGACAGATGCAACCTGACTTGTCCAACCTGTTACGCCGGTTCATCGCCTTCTTATGGAAGACACAGGACTTTGGAAGAAGTAAAAAAAATGCTGGATACCATAGTTTTAAATGAAAAAGAACCGGACGTGGTGCAGATTAGCGGTGGTGAACCGACAATTCATCCTCAGTTTTTCGAAATTTTAGATTATGCCAAAACGCTTCCAATCCGGCATCTGATGCTCAATACCAATGGAATCAAGATTGCCAAAGACAAGGAATTTGCCAGACAGCTGAAAGCCTATTCACCCGATTTTGAAATCTATCTTCAGTTTGATTCTTTTGAGAACAGTGTGCTGCAGGAATTGCGTGGTGCCGATTTAAGTGAAATAAGAATGCAGGCTCTGGAAAATTTAAACGAATTGAATTTATCTACAACTCTGGTAATTACACTTCAAAAAGGGCTTAATGATCACGAAATAGGAAAAATAATTGATTTCGCACTGAAACAAAAATGCGTCAGGGGCGTTACTTTTCAGCCAACACAAATTGCCGGAAGACTGGAAAATTTTAATACTGAAACGGACAGAATGACCTTAACGGAAGTGCGAAGAAAGATTTTAGAACAGACTTCCATTTTTAATTCAGATGATTTGCTTCCCGTTCCTTGCAATCCCGATGCTTTGGTAATGGGTTATGCGTTGAAATTAGGCGATGAGGTTTTTCCATTAACGCGTTATATCAATCCCAACGATTTATTGGACAACAGTAAAAACACTATTATTTACGAACAGGACGAAGTGCTTCACGGCAAAATGATTGAACTATTCAGCACCGGAAATTCTGTAGAAGTAGCTCAGGAAAATCTAAAATCGATTTTGTGCTGTCTTCCCAATATTGACGCTCCGGATTTGGGCTATGATAATTTGTTCAGAATAATCATCATGCAATTTATAGATGCTTATAATTTTGATGTAAGGGCCATTAAAAAATCCTGTGTGCATATTGTCAATAAAGACAATAAAATCATTCCGTTCGAAACCATGAATTTGTTTTACAGAGACGATAAAGTAGAAAGATTAGAAGAATTAAGAAGTAAAATGGAGAGTATATGATAGCATTAGAGGTAGGAAATTTAGATGGTTTGGTCGCATTTTTCGTTTCGATTATGTTAGTACCGCCAGCTTTTTTAACCATCATTGGGTTTGCCGTAAAAAGAAACAATCCAAAAGCAGCCAAGGTTTTGTTTATCTTGTCTGTGGTTTATTTAGTTATAGGTTTAGGAATTTGTGGGGGTTTGATGGGGTAAAGAAAAAATATCAAAACTAAACTTTATAATTTATTTCTTTTCTTCCAGATTTCAGGACTTCTTGATGTATGGAAAACGGCAAAAACATTTATTGCTTTTAACTCTTCATCAATTGTATAATGAATCAAAAACGGAAATTTTTCAATCTTCCGGCATCTTATTTCATCATATTTTATTGAAAAAATATATGGATTTTTCTTTAATGAATTAATCTGCTTTTTGGTTTGATTTTTATAACGCAAACCCAGACCTTTTAATTGCATTTCATACCATTCAGAAGTATTTTGAATGTCATTGAAAGCATCAATGTCTATTTTTAAAGAGTATTTCAAAAATTATAAATTTTTAGAAACTTCATCCCAGTCTAAAAGTCTTTCAGGGTTTGATTTAGCTTTTGCTATTCTGTCTAGAACTATTTCCTGATGTTCTGCCGGAATTTCTATATTGTCACTCCATATAGCATCATTGATTTTCAACCTGTCTTTGGGAGACAATTGTTTTACAGCTTCAACCAATTGGTTGACACTTAGATTGATATTTAGTTTTATAGTTTCCATAATAACAAAGTTAATTAAAAAATGTTTTTAACCTCCGTTAACTCCAAATTTTCTAAATGCCTGAACAGTTTGAAATATTCCATAGGAAATAAAAATTTTGCCAAGCATAAAGGAAAATAAAGGAAAGAAATAGGTTTCGGCATCTTCAATTGGAGATTTGAATAAAGAAAAAGGGTTTAAAAATTTCAGATATCCAACCCAAAAATCCTCAATTGAATTTGGGAAGTGTAATGTGTTTTTCATGACTATAGCGTATGTACATAAGTATAGGAGATAAAACATAAAACCTGTAATAGTTGTAAATAACAATCCTCTAAACCAATCTAATCCATTTTTAGAAGAAAAGGAATTTAATTTAAGTATAGCATTATCTTTCCAGCTTTTATTTTTTTCTTTTTTAAAAGCTTCTAATTCATATGCTTTAAAACGTAAGTAATCGATTTGATTATGTGTATTAACTAATTCTCTTTTTATAGCTCTTAAGGTTTTTCTATCCCATTTTTCGATAGCTGAATCGTTAGTTTTATTTAAGTCATCAAAATATGCAGCTCCAGTAAAAGTTACTTGATGAATTTTAAAATGATTTATTTCAATATTTTCAAAAGATGCCTTTTCTAAAAAATTTGAATGAAGAATTTTGATTTTATTAAATTTTGAATTGTCAAAAAGTGAGTACTTTTCAAATTTACAAGCAGTAAATTTTACTTCCGAGGCATATATATTTTTGCAATTTTCAAACCAAGTCGTGCTATGAAATTTACAGTCGTCAAACTCTATATAATCAACAATTTCAATTTCACTAAAATTTACTTTGTTAAATTCATTTCTTTCAAATTTTGATTGATTCCAATGAGAACCAGTATTTTTAAAATTATCTTTATTAAAAGAAAATGTTGAATTTTTAAAAGATGTGTAAGAGTTAAAAACGTTGTCATTAAATTTGAGACTGCTTATATTAGAAGAGTGAAAGACACATGATCTATTTGCAATATTAAGCTCATCACCAATAATATTATTAGAAAAACTGAAAATTCCCTTGCTATTGTTTATATGATTAAACTCAAAATATTTTTTAAATAGTACATTATTAAAACTAAACGCAACTGATAAAACTATTTCGTTAGTATTTTCTGATTCGTTTTTTTCGTTTTCTAAAGTATTACTAAAATAAAATGATTTTATTTCAGATTTTTCTTCAAAATTAGATAGGCTTCCATTTACTTTTAATGACTTAATATTTTTTGTATTTAAAAATTTTAAAGTGTCGAGTTTGCAGTTATTAAAAGAAACATTACAGTTGAAAGTACAATTATTAAATTCAATACTTGTCGCTTGATTTTGAATATACTTAAAGCTAATGCTGTTACAATTAAAAATACAATTATTAAATTTTAAACCTTCAGAATATATTTTTTGAATTATTAAATTGTGATCATCAAAGTCAAAAGTTTCGTTATTATAAACATCTAATTCTTCAAGTTTTTTATAAAATGCTATTTTCTTTTCATTCATTTTTAGAATTTTATCAAATCTAAACAAAAAACCCAATAACTTTCGTCATTGGGTTAGTCTATATTCTTGACTCTTTATTCTTTCCTCTAAAGAACTAGTCGTTCAATTTCAAAACAGCCATAAACGCTTCCTGAGGAATCTCAACGTTTCCAACTTGTCTCATACGTTTTTTACCTTTTTTCTGTTTTTCAAGCAATTTACGCTTACGCGAAATATCTCCACCATAACATTTTGCAGTAACGTCCTTACGAAGCGCTTTAATCGTTTCACGAGCGATAATTTTGGCTCCAATTGCAGCCTGAATCGGAATATCAAATTGCTGTCTTGGAATCAGCTCGCGTAATTTCTCGGTCATTTTTTTACCGATGTTATACGCATTGTCTTCGTGAATCAACGCTGAAAGTGCATCAACAGTCTGAGCATTCAAAAGAACATCCAGTTTTACCAATTTCGAAGTTCTCATTCCGATAGGAGAGTAATCAAAAGAAGCATACCCTTTAGAAACTGTTTTTAAACGATCGTAAAAATCGAATACAATCTCGGCCAATGGCATGTCAAAATTCAATTCAACTCTTTCAGTCGTCAAATATGTTTGATTGGTAATTTGACCACGTTTTTCGATACAAAGACTCATTACGTTTCCAACGAAATCGGCTTTTGTAATGATGGTTGCTTTAATAAAAGGCTCTTCAACTCTGTCTAAACGAGATGGTTCAGGTAAGTCAGAAGGGTTATTTACAACGAATGCCGTTTCTGGATCTTTTTTGGTGTACGCCAGATATGAAACGTTAGGAACTGTAGTAATTACAGTCATATCGAACTCACGCTCTAAACGTTCCTGAATAATTTCCATGTGCAGCATTCCTAAGAATCCGCAACGGAAACCAAATCCTAAGGCTGCAGAACTTTCAGGTGTAAAAACTAACGAAGCATCATTCAATTGCAGTTTCTCCATCGAAGAACGCAAATCTTCATAATCTTCAGTATCAACAGGATAAATTCCGGCGAAAACCATTGGTTTTACATCTTCAAAACCCGTAATCATATTGGTAGTTGGTGTTTTTGCATCCGTTAAGGTATCACCTACTTTTACCTCTTTCGCTTCTTTAATTCCGGAAATCAAATACCCAACATCTCCGGTAGAAATCACGTTTTTAGGAACCTGATTCAGTTTTAAAGTTCCAACTTCATCAGCAAAATATTCATTGCCCGTTGCCATGAACTTGATTTTTTGCCCCTTACGAATTTCTCCATTCATAACTCTGAAGATAACTTCGATCCCACGAAACGGATTATAATGCGAATCAAAAATTAATGCCTGTAACGGCTCGTCAACATTTCCTTTTGGAGGCGGGATTTTTTCGATAATGGCGGCCAGAATATTCTCAACACCAAAACCTGTTTTTCCCGAAGCATGAATAATATCTTCTAATTTACATCCTAATAAATCGATAATATCGTCACTAACTTCTTCAGGGTTAGCACTTGGTAAATCAACTTTATTCAAAACCGGAATAATTTCCAGGTCATTTTCTAAAGCCAGATATAAGTTTGAAATCGTTTGTGCCTGAATACTTTGTGCCGCATCTACAATCAAAAGCGCACCTTCGCAGGCAGCAATAGATCGTGAAACTTCATATGAAAAATCAACGTGACCAGGAGTGTCAATAAGGTTTAGGATATATTCTTCTCCCTTATAAGTGTATTCCATTTGGATGGCGTGACTTTTTATGGTAATTCCACGCTCACGTTCCAGATCCATGTTGTCAAGCAATTGAGCTTTTTCTTCACGGGCTGTAACGGTTTGTGTAGCGCCTAATAATCGGTCTGCCAATGTACTTTTACCGTGGTCAATGTGTGCAATAATGCAAAAGTTACGTATCTTCTTCATTTGATGATGTCAATTCTCTATACGAGTTTTAAGTATTTTTTCGGGTATAAATTACGCTATAGCAATTGCTGTAGAGCATGTTATTAAGGCGCAAAGATAGCGCAAAGTTTTGGATTCTGGAATGAAGATGCCTGATTGTTAGATTTAGGAATTTAAAAGAGGTTTTAAAACTCAAAATTGAATCCTTTTTCGGTAAGTTTTTTGTAAATATCAGAGTCAAATTTGTACAGTTTTGCGGCTCTGTGTGATACATCCTGTTCTTTTTCATCCAAAGCAACCAGCAGTTTCATGTGCAGAATTTTTCTGCGGAAATTGGATTTGTCCAATTCAATTCCTAATATTTCTTCGTAAAGATGCATTAATTGCAATAAAGTAAATTTTTCGGGCAAGAGATTAAACCCAATTGGTGCCTGACGCACTTTGCTACGAAGTTGCATTAAGCTAAATTCCAGAATTTCATTATGATCAAAAATCAAATCCGGAATATTGTTGATTTTATACCAGGTCGCTTCCATCAAGGTTAGGCCTGCTTTTACATTGTAGTCTTCACGGTTTACCAGAGTATAATATCCAATAGTAACGACTCTTCTTCCGGTTACACGATTCGGATCCGTAAAAGCTTTCAACTGCTCCAGATAAATATTGTCTAAACTGGTAAGCTCATACAAAATTCGTTGTGCTCCATCATCTGAACTTTCTTCTTTTTTTAGCCAGCCGCCAAGAAGTCCCCATTTCCCAGCACTTTCACCTTCCGCATGATGCGCCAGGAGTACTTCGAGGTTTCCCTTATTGAATCCAAATATTACACAGTCGATCGTGATTCCGTCGATTACCGGATTTTGAATTTCAGAGGGTTCTCCAATATAAGTTTTGGAAGTTTTTTTAGACTGTGAGAATGACATTTGTTGCTTTTATAAGGCTGGTTTAAAATTCAAAATTAAATCCTTTTTCAGTAAGTTTTGTATATATTTCCGAATCAAATTTATATAGTTGGGCTGCCCTGTGCGAAACATCTTTTTGCTTTTCATCTAATGCAACGAGTAATTTCATGTGAAGAATTTTTCGTCTAAAATTAGATTTATCCATTTCAACTCCTAAGACTTCTTCATATAAATGCATTAATTGCAGCAGCGTAAACTTTTCCGGTAACAGGTTAAATCCAATTGGTGCCTGACGAACCCTGTTTCGTAGATGTTTCAGGCTGTAAGCTAGTATTTCATTGTGATCATAAATTAAATCCGGAATTTCGTTGATCTTATACCATTTCGCATCAGATGCCGTAAAACCTGGTTGAATATTATAATCTTCTCTTTTAATTAAAGCATAATAACCAATAGTGATAACACGTCTTAAGGGAAAACGATCTGGATTTCCAAATGCTTTCAATTGCTCCAGATAGATGTGATCTAATGCTGTCAGTTCATTTAAAAGCCGATGCGCTGCATTATCTGTACTTTCTTTTTTATTAATCCAGCCTCCCGGAAGTCCCCATTTACCTTTGCTTATTCCTTCTCCGTGCTGAATTAAAAGTATTTCCAGACTTCCCTTGTCAAAACCAAATATAACACAGTCAATCGTAATGGCATTCATCACTGAAGAATCATTTTTTACGATAATGTCATCATCCGAATTGTCAGCCATGTTGTTAATTTTTGACAAATTAAATAAATAAAAATAATAGTATACACTTAAAAAGAGACATATTTTTAAATGATGCCTTAATTATTTAATTTTTGAGGAAAAAAACACATAATTTAAGTAATTATTGAAAATCTTTAGAAATTTAATTAATCAAATGATTATTTATTAAAGAATTTATTAATTATAAGAAAATATTTCATCTGGTTAATCCATAAAAATTCGCATCTTATTTGTTTGAATTGAAAAAAATAAAGCTAATTTTTTGTTAATACAGGAAAATTACGCTACACTTGTAGTCAAATTAACCATAAGATAAATCTGTTTTGACTATAAGTATTTTATAAAAAACAAAGCTAGGACTCATAGGTTAGAATTTTAGGATACTAATCGGAAGCAATTATGATTCATCGAGAAGAGTGAAAGCACATTTGAAGGGCCTCTGGCGTAGTGAAGAATGTTGAATTTAGAAACAGGTCTTTTTTTTAAAAGTTGATTTGTCGAATTATCTACGAACAGAGAATTTCAGCAACTTATGGTAAAAAATACGAGAATTAATATTTCAAATACATATTAATCAGATTAAGAACAACTAACAACAAACTTTAACCAATTATTAATTATTATGAAAAGCAATTATTGTATTAAGCCAACGATGCTCCAGTTTTGCCTGGTGCTGCTGCTTAGCGTATTTACGATGCAGTCTGGTTTTGCTCAAGAAGCCAAATTTGTAAGCGGAAATGTAAAATCGGCAGATGACGGTATGGGAATTCCGGGTGCTACCGTTGCAATTGAAGGAACTCAAAAAGGAACATCAACTGATTTTGATGGTAACTTTAAACTGGAAGCAAAAGCAGGAGATGTTATTACGATCAGTTTTTTGGGATTCAAAACACAGCGTATAACGTTAGGAACTCAAAAAACCATTAATGTAACTTTACAAACCGAAGCGGCAGACCTTAAAGAAGTCGTGGTTATTGGTTACGGTACACAAAAAAGAACAACTGTAACAACTGCTGTCACACAGGTAAGTGGAGAAAACCTTGCCAAAACAAACACAGTAAATGCACTTCAGGCACTTCAGGGACAGGCAGCCGGAATCCAGATTACTTCTACTTCGGGTCAGCCGGGAGAGGGTTTAAATGTAGTGATAAGAGGTGTGGGTTCAACAGGAGGAAGCAGTCCGCTTTATGTGGTAGATGGAATACTTACGAATGATATTTCTTATTTAAGTAATTCAGATATTGAATCTATTTCTGTTTTAAAAGATGCTGCCTCTGCTGCAATCTATGGTTCACAGGCTTCAAACGGAGTTGTTTTGGTAACAACCAAAAAAGGAAAGAGAGGCTCACCAGGGCAAATAACTTTCGATCAGTATTATGGGGTGCAATCTGTAGCCAGAAAAGTAGATATGTTAGATGCGACTGAATATGCAGTTATTTTAAATGAAGCAGCATTAAATTCAGGGAAAAATCCTTATTTTACAAACACTCAAATCGCTGCTTTAGGAAAAGGAACAAACTGGATGGATAAAATGTTAGTGGATAATGCGGCTACTAAAAACTTCTCTTTTGGCGCTTCTGGTGGTTCAGATACATCGGTTTACTCTTCATCTTTGTCTTATTTAGGACAGGAGGGAGTTGTAGGAGGTAAAGATTTATCTAACTATGAGCGTTATAATTTCAGATTCAATTCAGAACATAAATTATACAAAGATGTTCTTACTTTCGGTCAGAACTTAAGTTTTGCTTACATCAACAAAAACGGAATTGGAGTAGGAAATCAATACAACAATTCTTTAAGAAGCGCCTTTCAGGTATCACCATTGTTGCCAATGTATGATTCAGATGGTAATTTTTATGATAGCAGCCCAAACAGTGAACCCTGGTTGGCAGGTCAGGCAAATCCTTATGCATTAATGGCTTATAACAATCAGAATGAAAGCAATAATCAAAAATTGTTGGGAAATGTTTATTTGCAGGTAGAACCAATAAAAAACTTAACATTTAAAACCACTTTAGGACTTGATTATTATGCCGGTGAAGGACATTCTTATACTCCTATTTATCGATTATCAATCTATGCAAACACTGCTTTTGATAAAGTAAATCAAAACATGAATAAAGGTCAGTCCATTACCTGGGATAATTTATTGACTTATAAATTTAATGTTGCTGATGCACATCGTTTTGAAGCTATGTTAGGAACATCTTCTATTAATTTCAGCGGAACTTCAGTAAATGTTACAAATGCCGATTCGTTCTTTAGTGATTTAGAACATGCCTGGTTAGATAACACAACCAATAAAGATGGTGCTAAAATTGCTCTTGAGGGTATTAAGCAAGAGACAAGAAGAATGTCTTATTTTGCAAGATTAAATTATAATTTTAAAGAAACATATTTGTTAAATGCAACTTTTAGAATGGATGGTTCTTCGATTTTTTCTACAGACAATGCATGGGGTTATTTTCCATCAGTATCTGCAGGTTGGATTGCATCAAATGAAGCGTTTTTAAGAGATTCACAAGTAATTAATTTCCTTAAATTAAGAGCAAGCTGGGGACAGGTTGGAAATCAAAATGCAAGAGCATTTCAGTATTTATCACCAATAAAAGTAAACGAGACCAATTATATTTTTGGAGATGAAGAAGGTGTCCTGACTCCTGGAGCGTATCCGGACAGATTATCCAATATAGATTTAAAATGGGAGACTTCAGAACAAATTGATCTTGGTCTGGATGCCAGATTTTTAAATAATAGTTTAAATGTTACTGTTGATTTTTACCAGAAAACAAACAGAGACTGGTTGATATT
Source organism: uncultured Flavobacterium sp. (assembly GCA_965650235.1). Classification (GTDB taxonomy): domain Bacteria; phylum Bacteroidota; class Bacteroidia; order Flavobacteriales; family Flavobacteriaceae; genus Flavobacterium. The sequence goes on from CBFGNY010000001.1 coordinate 44,705, forward strand.
AGCACCAATTTTAGCAACTGCAGGAGCCAATCCACCATTTATTAACGGAGGTGATGTAGTAAATAAAGGTGTGGAGATGAGTTTAAGTTACCAAAATAAAATTGGAGATTTTAATTATAGTGTTAGCGCAAACGGGGCTTATAATAAAAATACAGTTGGAGAGATACCTACAGCAGATGGCATTATTCACGGATTACCTAATGAACTTTATGACAATGCCAGCGAATTTTACAGAGCTCAAGACAGATATCCGTTAGGTTATTTCTGGGGATATAAAACTGGTGGTGTTTTTCAAAATCAGGAACAAATTAATAACTACAAATCAGCAAACGGTGTAGTATTGCAGCCAACCGCAGCTCCTGGAGACCTTATTTATACCAACACTAACGGAGATGATAAAATAGATGCTGCTGATAAAACCAACATTGGAAATCCTAACCCTGATTTCACTTACGGTTTCTCTTTATCGGCTAATTATAAGGCCTTTGATTTTTCACTTATGGCAAATGGTGTGGCAGGTAACCAAATCGTACAATCTTACAGAAATCAGTCGGGAGCGTATGGAAATTACACATCTGCGATATTAAACCGCTGGCATGGTGAAGGCTCTTCTAATACAATGCCAAGAGTGACAGAAGACAATAGAAACTTTACGCAATTTTCAGACTTATATGTTCAGGATGGTGATTTTTTAAGGATTAACACGGTAACATTAGGATTTGATTTGGCGAAAATGAAACAATCAAAATCATTCTTTGCAAGCCAGTTCAGAGTTTACTTTTCAGTATTAAATCTTTATACTTTTACGAAATATAATGGTATGGATCCTGAAATTGGATTTGGTTCTTCAGATGATGATCAGAATTTTTCATCAGGTGTAGATGTCGGATATTATCCAAGGCCAAGAACATACATGTTGGGGTTAAATGTTAAACTTTAATAATAAAAAAAATGAAAAATACATATCTATATATTTTCTGTTTGAGTTTATTGTCTCTGGGTTCTTGTAGTTTAGAAACCGAGCCGATGACACCAATAGATACCAGTTTTTACAAAACAAAAGAAGATGCTTTTGTAGCATTAGTAGGTTGCTATGATGGACTACAGGTAGCAACAGGAGCTGCCGGACTTGGAGTTCCGGTAATTAGTGAAGTAATGTCTGATGATTGTTTTGGAGGTACAGGAAATTCAGACGGTTATAACTATGCAGCTATAGATGAGTTTGATATTACACGATCCCCATCAGATGTTGATTTACTTAACACAAATTGGATAGCATACTATAAAGCAATCTATCGTTGTAATGTTTTCTTATCTAAAATGGATCAAATCGAGTGGGATGGAGATACAGCTTTGAGAAATACTTATGAATCTGAAACGAAATTTATCAGAGCCTATCTTTATTTTGAAATGACGCGTTTATGGGGAAGTATTCCTTTGTTGACAGTTCCTACTTCTGAGAATGTACCACAGTCAGCTCCGGAAGAAATTTATAAATTAATTGCTGAGGATTTAGTATTCGCTGCAGATAATTTATCGACAGGAGTATACAATTCAGTGCCTGGCGGAAGAATAACCAAATGGGCCGCGAAATCTTTATTAGGCCGTGTTTATTTGTATTATACAGGATATTATGGGAAGTCTGATTTAGCCGGAGTTGTAAGTAAAGCACAAGCACTGGGGCATTTAGAAGATGTTATTGCAGGTAGTGGTCACGGTTTGGTAGATGATTTTTCTACTCTATGGCCGGCAGCTTCGGTTGATAAATATGCAGGCGAAAGTAATAAAGAAATCGTTTTTTCTATAAAATATACTTATACTAGTGATTATAATGGAAATACAGATGGAAATCATTGGCTGGTTATGTTCGGAATGAGAGAATTTTCATCATATCCTTATGGTCGCGGATGGGGAGTTACCGTAAATTCAAAATTATGGGATGCTTATGATACCAATGATACAAGACGAGTAGCAACTATGATTGGAATAGATGAAGAGAATATAGAATTCACCAAAATAAACAGCCAAAGAGAATATACTGGATATTACAATAAAAAATACGCACCAATGGTAGATAAAGACGGAAAAGATCTTCCATTAACCATGGGCAGTGAGTTTTGGGATATAAGCCAGTTTCAGGATTATGTTGTATTGAGATATGCAGATGTATTGTTAATGGCTGCTGAATTAGGTAGTGGAAACGCTCAGGGTTATTTTGATGATGTTAGAAGAAGAGCATATAAAGATAATTTCACATCTTTACCTGTAAATGCTGATAATATTTTGAACGAAAGACATTTAGAATTTGCTCTTGAAGGTGTAAGATATTGGGATTTATTGCGTCAGGGAATTGGTAAAGCATCTTCAACTATTGCAGAAACTACAACCTTATTAAATGGTGGAGTTGCAGCAACAAAAACAATTTCAGCTGCGAAGATTCAGGAAACAAAAGGATTAATACAGATTCCGAATACTCAGATTACATTGTCAGGCAATGTTTTAAAACAAAATGCCGGTTGGTAATTTTAAACTCAAAATGAAACAAAATGAAAAATATTAAATCATTAATTACAACATTTTTGATGTCGGCAATATTAATGCTGGTATCATCTTGTTCTCCGGAGACTTATTCATTAGACGGGGTGACAGACAAATCGGACATAGATTTTGAAATTACTCAGGATTATGCAGTTGACCCTGGCGGAAATACCGTAATACTAAAAAACAAAACTAAAGGTGTCGTACTTAACTGGGATTATGTGACAGGAAAATCCAATAAAGCGACAGAAAAAGTACAGTATGCCTTTGCAGGAAATTATACTATAAAAATTTCAGCTGTTACAGCTGGTGGTATTGTAGAGTTAGATCCAGTAACTATTACTGTAGATACAGATAATTTAAGCTATGTGAATGATCCGTTATGGACAGCCTTGTCAGGAGGAGTAGGTAATAAAAAATCTTGGGTAGCTGATAATGGGAAATATGGTATGGCTCCTGGAGCCATGTCTTTTGCAGATCCTAACAATCCAGATTTACCAGTAGAATGGAATAACTTTACTCCAAACTGGGAGCCGGAAGGTAACGCTAATTCAAGTACAGATGCTGATATGCACTGGGGCAGATACATGACATTTAGTCTTACCGGAGGACCTTTTATGACGGTTCATGAAGCTAATGGAACGGAAATAGAGAGCGGAACATACTTTTTAGATATTAATGCGCATACTTTAACCACTACGGGAGCAACTATCCTAAGACCGGACAATTATATTGCAAGTGCAAGTAATTGGAATAACAATCTTAAGGTATTAACGCTTACAGAAAATCAGTTAAGAATTGCTGTATTGAGAACAAACAGTGAAGGTGCATGGTGGCTAATCTGGAATTATGTTTCTAAAGAATATGCAGACAACTATGTTCCTCCTGTTACTGCTCCGGTTTATGACGAAGGTTTCAATCCTAAATTTGCTCCGGGAGAATTGTTGACTATGCTTACTGGTGGTGCAGGTGCAGGAAGAGTTTGGAATCTTGATGGAAACGGAAATCCTATAGACTGGATTGGAAAAGGAAAGGGATGGACTACCGATACTTCCAGTTCTTACGGTTGGGGTTGGAATGATGATTGGGCAGCTGTTGCAGGTAATTCATGGATACGGTTTGACCAATGGGGCGGTAAATTAAATTATACCCGAAGTCAGAATGGTGTAATTACTACCGGAATTTTTACTATAAATGCAGAAACCAGTGAAATTAATTTAGGTACTAATACACTTATTCAAAATTCAGCAAGCGAGTTGAATCCAACGACTCATGTTATAAAGGTAGTGAAAGCATTTAATAGCGATTACCTTCAAAAAGGTATCTGGTTTGGAACCTCATATGATTCCTCTAAGGATGAATGGTTTGTTTTCCATTATATTATTCCGTAAATTTTACAGATTTTTTAATTTAATAATAACCTGGAAGTAGTGTTAACTATTTCCGGGTTATTTTAAAATTTTATACTATGTTGCAGAAAACTTTATACAAACAAACAGGATTGCTTTTTATATGCTTTCTTTTAATTACAGCATGTAAAACGTCAAATAATGAGAAATTTAGTAATCGAAAAGTTTCCTTCAATTCTGATTGGAGTTTTCATCTGAATGATAGCATAGTAGACAAAGATACCATTGGAACTTCAACCAAATGGAGAACCTTAAATATTCCGCATGATTGGAGCATCGAAGGAAAGTTTGATGAAAAAAGTCCGGCAGGATACGGAGGAGGATCGCTTAGTGGAGGTCTCGGCTGGTACAAAAAAACATTCAAAGTGGCTGCAGAGGACAGCACAAAAATCACTTCAATTACTTTTGATGGCGTTTACAAAGACAGCCAAGTCTGGATAAACGGTCATTATTTAGGAAAACGTCCCAACGGATATATTGGTTTTCAATATGATATGTCGCCCTACTTAAACTACGGAGACAAAAACAACGAAATAATTGTTAAGGTTGACAATTCAAAACAACCAAATTCACGCTGGTATTCAGGATCAGGGATTTTTAGAAATGTCTGGATTGAAACCACAGATAAACTACATGTTGCACAATGGGGAACTTATGTGACAACGCCAAAAGTTACGGCTGAAAAAGCTTCAATAAATTTTGAAACAACGATTCAGAATCAAAATGCAACTTCAAAAGAAGCAATAGTAACCACTACTATTTTTAAAGAAGATACCAAAGTAACATCGGTTACCCAAAATATAACGATTGGTGCAAATGCCAATCAAACTATCAAACAAAAAGCTGAGGTTGAAACACCAATTTTATGGTCTGTCGAAAAACCTGAATTATACACAGCTGTTACTGAAATTATGGTTGATGATAAAATCGTAGACCAATACAAAACCAATTTCGGAATTAGGGATTTTAAATTTGATCTTGACAAAGGTTTTATTTTGAATGGAAAACAGGTAAAAATAAAAGGAGTTTGTTTACATCACGATTTAGGTCCGTTAGGAGCTGCAATCAATATGCGGGCAATCGAACGTCAGTTGGAAATCATGAAAGAAATGGGCGTCAACGGAATCAGAACGGCACACAATCCGCCTGCTCCGGAACTTCTCGATCTTTGCGACAAAATGGGTTTCATTGTCATGGATGAAGCTTTTGATATATGGAAACAAACCAAAACCAAATATGATTACGGAAACGACTGGGACAAATGGCATAAGAAAGATTTAGTAGACCAATTGCTTCGTGACAGAAACCATCCAAGTATTTTTGTTTGGAGTATCGGAAATGAAATACCGGAACAGTGGAACGAAAAAGGGGTTGAAATTGCCAAAGAACTAGCAGCAATAACACGCCAGTATGATAAAACGCGTCCGCTTACCGCAGCGATGAATCCGCCGGTAAACATGAATATTGACGAAGTAACTTTGCAATTCGAAAAAAAGAATGTTCATTTTAATGCAATTGCAAAATCGGGTGTTTTAGATCTTATTGGATATAATTATGCCCATCAGACGTATGAGCATCATCAAAAAAACTTCCCAAATACACCTTTTATCGCAACCGAAACGACTTCTGGTTTACAAACTCGTGGTTATTACGATGCGGTTTCAGATACCATAAAAAAATGGCCGGTAAGATGGGATCTTAAATTCACAGAAGGAAATCCAGGCAACACCGTTTCGGCTTATGATCAGGTACAGACTCCTTGGGGTTCAACACACGAAGCAACCTGGAAAGTGATTAAGAAACATGATTTCCTTTCAGGAATGTACATATGGACAGGTTTCGATTATATTGGAGAGCCAACTCCATACGAATGGCCATCGGTAAGCTCATATTTCGGAATTGTAGATTTAGCGGGTTTCCCGAAAGATGTCTATTATATGTACCAAAGTGAATGGACAGACAAAACCGTTCTCCATATTTTTCCACATTGGAATTGGAAAGCCGGACAAATTGTTGATGTTTGGGCATACTACAACAATGCGGATGAGGTTGAATTATTCCTTAACGGAAAATCAGTTGGAGTTCGAAGTAAAAAAGGAGATGATTTACATGTAATGTGGAGAATTCCTTTTCAGGCCGGAACTTTAAAAGCTATTTCTCGTAAAAACGGAAAAACAGTTTTAGAAAAAGAAATCAAAACTGCCGGAAATCCATCACAATTAAAATTGACAGCAGACAGAAGTACCATTAAAGCAGACGGAAATGATTTGTCTTTTGTAACAGTTGATATTCTGGATGAAAAAGGAGTGTTGGCTCCAAATGCCAATAATGAAATCAGTTTTTCTATAAAAGGAAACGGAAAAATTGTAGGTGTCAGCAGTGGAGATCCGGTAAGTCATGAATCGTTTAAAGGCTCCAAACATACTGCCTTAAACGGAAAATGTTTAGTAATTGTTCAATCTGGGGATAAAACCGGAAGACAGGAATTAACCGCTAAAGCTAACGGATTAAAACAGTCAACAATTGTAATAACAGCGCAATAGTAAGTTACGCTCCTAACAGGTTTCCAAAAATCCGTTAGGTATGAATATATTTTATTAAGAATTAAAATAAAACACCTAAGGTTTTTGGAGACCTGTAGGAGAACTAACATCTATAATTATTAACCAATGAAAAACGCACAATTAACCACATTGTTTTCGATCTTTATGCTAGGGTTTTTGCTTACGCCAAAGGCATCGGCACAAATTCAGAACGCAGACTTGCTTAACGCTCCAATAGATATCAGTAAAGATTTTGAGAACTATCTCAATACCTTTTATTTTGCTGATGAGTTGATCAAATTTGATCCGCAAACGGGTAAGGGAACCGTAAAATATTTGCGCCATAATTACCTAACGCGTCAGGCTTTCAACAATATGTTAGTAAAACCTGATACGATTGCAGCAAATGAATTTCCGACAACAGAGTATGCTGCTAAGCCCGAATTGCCATTTGAAATTCAGTTTGTTTCAGACAGGACGTTAAGAATCAAAATGACTTCGGGACCGCAATTTCGTCCGCAAAAAGAATCTTTAATGTTAGTGAATGGAGTAGCACCTAATCACCCGGAATTATGGAAATCTTCTAAAATTGAAGGAGGTTACAGATTTACAAGTAAACACGGAAAAGTGGAAATTATGACCAAACCGTGGCATGTGAAAATTTACGATGAAAAGGGTAAATTATTAACAAGTACACTACATAATTCTGATTTTAAAAATTCCTATACACCAGCTTTGCCTTTTTCTTTTGTTAGAAGAAACAGCGATTATTCAAGAAGTATGGGCGCTGCTTTTAGTTTAGAACCGGACGAAAAAATATTTGGTTGTGGAGAATCTTTCACGCAATTCAACAAACGTGGACAAAAAGTGGTTTTATGGACAGATGATGCCAATGGAATCCAGAACGAAACCATGTATAAGCCAATTCCGTTTTACATGAGCAGCCGTGGTTATGGAGTCTTCATGCACCATTCAACACCAATCTCTGTCGATTTTGGAAAGTACTTCGGAAGTGCAAACGAAATGTATATTGGGGATGATGAAGCGGATTTGTTTTTCTTTATCGGAGAGCCAAAAGATATTTTAGATGAATATACGAATCTTACAGGAAAAGCAGCTATGCCGCCACTTTGGTCGTTTGGTTTCTGGATGAGCCGTATAACTTATTTCTCAGAAAAAGAAGGGCGTGAGGTAGCAAAAAACCTTCGTAAGTATAAAATCCCTACTGACGTTATCCATTTTGATACAGGCTGGTTTGATGTAGACTGGAGAAACAATTACGAATTCGCAAAAGCGCGTTTTGGGGATCCGGTTAAAATGATGGCCGATATGAAAGAGGATGGCTTTCAGGTTTGCTTGTGGCAATTGCCTTATTTTACTCCAAAAAACACGTTGTTTAATGAAATCATGGATAAAAATCTGGCAGTTAGAGACCGTAAAGGAAACTTGCCTTATGAAGATGCGGTATTGGATTTTTCTAATCCGGAAACAATTTCCTGGTATCAGGCTAAATTGAAACATTTGTTTGACCAAGGGGTAAGTGTATTCAAAGTTGATTTTGGAGAAGCTGCTCCAGCTGAAGGAATTTATCATTCAGGAAGAACCGGTTTTTATGAACACAATTTATACCCGCTTCGTTATAATAAAGCGGTTGCCGAAATTACACAGAAAGAAAAAGGATATACTTTAATCTGGGCAAGAAGTACTTGGGCAGGATCTCAGCGTTACCCTTTGCATTGGGGTGGTGATGCTGAAACATCTGACGGAGCAATGTCTGCTGAATTACGTGGCGGATTGTCATTGGGCTTAAGTGGTTTTAGTTTTTGGAGTCATGATGTAGGTGGATTTGTGACCAAGTCACCTGAGAATTTATACAACAGATGGACACCATTCGGGATGTTAACATCTCACGTAAGAAGTCACGGAGAACCACCAACTGAGCCATGGCTGTACAGCAAAGAATTTTTGGAAAGCTTTAGAAGAGCTGATAATATGCGTTATGAATTAATGCCATATATCTATGCCCAAGCTAAGGAAAGTTCAGAAAAAGGATTGCCAATGCTGCGTGCCTTGTTTGTAGAATATCCTCAGGATGCAGGTTCATGGTTGGTTGATAACGAATATTTATTTGGATCGAGCATGCTGGTTGCACCTTTGTTTGAAGATGTAACAGAAAGAGATGTTTATCTTCCGGCAGGAACATGGATAGACTACCAGACTAAAAAAGTATATGAAGGAGGATGGCATAAAATCAAAGCAGGCGAAATACCAATTGTAGTTTTGGTTAGAGATGGTTCTGCAATCCCCCATATTGCATTGGCGCAATCGACAAAAGATATGGATTGGAGCAAATTGACTCTGAAAGTATTCGCAAGCGGCAAAACTACTTCGGCGAAAGCCAAAGTGTTTTTACCAAACGGTGATGCTGTTCAGGAGATTACAGTGACTAAAAATGGTAATAGCATAGAAGTTGCTCCAAATGCTTTAAGTACAAAAACCACTTTTAAAACGGAGTGGACCAAATAAAAAAATGAGCCACAGATTAAAAGAAATTAAAAATTAAAATCTGCCAGATCTGCAGAATCTGCGTGAAAATAAAAGGCAGAAAATAAAATTCTTTTAATCTGTGGCAAAAAAATATAATTCCAAAAACATGAAAAATTATCTAATTCTCCCAGCCATATTGTTTGCAATGACATTCGGCTACAGTCAGAAAAATAAAAATGCTTACGAACTGGCTTCGCCAAACGGACAGAATAAAGTCAAATTCGAATTAGTAAAAAACGCTCCTAAATATGCTGTTTCACACGGGAAAACTGAAGTGATTACACCATCTGACATGGGATTTTTATTAAAAGGAAATGAGGATTTAAGCACCAATTTCGAAATCAAAAATGTAAAAACCACTTCATTCGATGAAACATGGGAACAGGTTTGGGGAGAAAAGAAAAAAATTAGAAACAATTATAATCAATTGGTAGTCGAGTTACAGCAAAAGGGTAAAAACAAACGCAAGTTGGAGATCCAGTTTCGTGCGTTTGATGACGGAGTAGCGTTTCGATATGTCTATCCAAAGCAAAATGTAAAAGACAGTATTTTCATTATGGATGAAAAAACGACTTTTAATTTAAAAGAAGATGGAAAGGCATGGTGGATTCCGGCTTACCGTGAAAACCGCTACGAATATTTATATGAGAATTCTCCGGTGAGTACTTTAGATACCGTTCACACGCCATTGACTATTGAAAGCAAAAGCGGCTTGAAATTAAGTTTTCATGAGGCAAACCTGATTGATTTTGCGAGTATGACCTTGGTTAATACTACGGGGACTCAACTGAAATCTGATTTAGTGCCATGGGCTGATGGAATAAAAGTTCGTGTAAAAGATACTTTTACGTCTTCATGGAGGACTATTCAAATTGGAGAAAATGCAGGAGAATTAATCGATTCGTATTTAATTTTAAATTTAAATGAACCCAATAGATTAGAAAATCCTTCTTATGTAAAACCCTATAAATATTTCGGAATCTGGTGGGGGATGCATATTGGGAAATATACTTTTTGGGAAAGCGAAAAACAAGGTGCGACAACCAAAAATGCTGAAAAATATATTGATTTTACAGCAAAAGAAGGTTTACATCATTTACTGATTGAAGGCTGGAACAAAGGCTGGACTCCTGCCTGGTATGAAAATCACATGCACATGTTTAGCTTTACAAAAAGTGCCGATAATTTTGATTTGCAAAAAGTAGTTGAATACGGTAACAAAAAAGGCGTAGAACTAATTGGCTATCATGAAACAGGATCAAATTTGATTAATTATTTAAAACAGATTGATGAAGGATTTGCTTTATACAAAAAATTAGGAATCCACACAGTGAAAATTGGTCACGTAGGTTCTAAATTAAATATGAAAGAATGGCACCATGGGCAATTTGGTGTCAATTATTTCAGATACGTTTTAGAAAAAGCAGCCCAATATGATTTGGCAGTCTTCTATCACGAACCAATAAAAGATACGGGAGAACGCAGAACCTATCCAAATATGCTGGCCAGAGAAGCCGCACGTGGGCAGGAGTATAATGCCTGGAGCGAAGGAAATCCGCCAAGCCATGCTGTTATCTTACCATTTACAAGAATGTTATCCGGACCAATGGAATATACGCCTGGAGTTTTGGATGTAGAAATCAAACAAGGATTTCCCGGTAAAAGAATACACGGAACTACAGCGCAGCAATTAGCTATGTACGTTGTGTATTATTCGCCAATACAAATGTTAGCAGATCTTCCTGAGAATTATGAAGGTGTTCCTTCTATGCAGTTTTTAAAAGATGTCCCTACAGATTGGGCGGATACTAAAGTATTAAATGCTGAAATAGGAGAATACCTGACAACTGTTCGTAAAGATCAAAATAGTGCTGATTGGTATTTAGGCGCAATGACTAATGAAAAAGCCAGAGATTTAGAAGTTTCATTATCATTTTTAGATCCTAATACCACTTACGAAGCTCAGATTTATGCTGATGCTGAAGGTACAGATGAAACACACAATCCAACAGCAGTAGCTATTTCCAAGAAAACGGTTAAAGCTTCTGATTCTCTTAAATTACATTTAGGCGGAGCTGGTGGAACTGCAATCCGTTTTAGAAAACTGTAATTATAGACATTTCAAACCGATAGGTTTTAACCTGTCTGGTTTACTTAACACAATGATTAGATTTAAAAATATAAATTATTAATATCCTAACAGGTTTTAAAAACCTGTTAGGTGTTTTTTACAAAACGATTAGATTAATTTCTAGATATTGTCAAACCCGGCAGGTTTAAAACCTGTCGGGTTTACTAACTCAACAATTAGATCTCAAATTTCAACAACTGGTTTAATACCGCAATTTTTTTAATGAAAAACCTGATTCTACATATCATTTTTCTTTTGTCGGCTAATTTGATGTTGTCGCAGCAAAAGCAATATCCTTTTCAGGATTCTACATTAGATACTGAAAAGCGTATTGACAATTTGTTGTCGATGATGACGCTGGATGAGAAAGTTCAGGCTTTGAGCACAAATCCATCGATAAAAAGATTAGGCGTTGCAGGTACAGGTCATGTTGAAGGATTGCATGGTTTAGCATTAGGGGGACCGGCAGAATGGGGCGGAAAAAATAAGCAACCCATCACAACCACAACTTTTCCGCAGGCTTATGGCTTGGGAGAAACATGGGATGTTGATTTGCTTCAAAAAGTAGCTAATGTTGAAGGTTATGAAACGCGATATGCTTTTCAGAAATACAATAGAGGCGGATTAGTCGTTCGCGCTCCAAATGCTGATATTGCAAGAGATCCGCGCTGGGGACGTACTGAAGAAAGTTATGGAGAGGATGCTTTTTTTAACGGAGCTATGACCGTTGCTTTTGTAAAAGGGCTGCAGGGAAATAATCCAAAGTATTGGCAAACCGCTTCGTTAATGAAACACTTTTTAGCGAATAGCAATGAAGACGGCAGAACCTATACATCATCTGATTTTGATGAAAGATTGTGGAGGGAATATTATGCACTGCCTTTTCAAATGGGCGTTCTCGAAGGAGGATCCCGTGCCTACATGGCTGCTTACAATAGAGTAAATGGAATTCCGGCTACGGTACATCCGATGCTAAAAAATATTACCCAAAAAGAATGGGGACAAAACGGAATCATTTGTACCGATGGCGGTGCATTCAAGTTATTGCTTTCTGCCCATAAATATTATACTGATAAATACCTTGGTGCTGCAGCTGCTGTAAAAGCAGGAATTAATCAGTTTTTGGACGATTATACTGAAGCAATTTATGGTGCATTAGCCCTTGGCTATTTAAAAGAGAAGGATATTGACGCTGTAATTCGGGGTAATTACAGAGTGATGATTAAACTTGGAATGTTAGATGCTTCTGATGAAAATCCTTATGCAAAAATTGGAACAGGAAAAGACACAATTGATCCGTGGAAGACCGAAGCTCATAAAAAAATCGCTTTAGAAGCAACACAAAAATCAATTGTTTTGCTTAAAAATAACTCCAATTTATTGCCTTTACAAAAGGATAAATTAAAAACAATTGCCATAATCGGGAATCGCGCTGATGAAGTGCTTCTGGATTGGTACAGCGGAACACCGCCGTATACTATTACACCACTGGAAGGAATCAAAAATAAATTGGGTGATAAGGTAGAAATCCTTTACGCTAAAAATAACACTGACGGCAAAGCAGCTGAAATTGCTAAACAAGCCGATGCTGTTATTGTTATTGTTGGAAATCATCCGGTATGTAATGCAGGCTGGGCGAATTGTCCGGTTCCAAGCGAAGGAAAAGAAGCAGTTGACCGGCAATCGATAACATTGGAACAAGAAGATTTAATAAAAGTAGTTTATCAGGCCAATCCTAAAACAGTAGTGGCATTGATTAGCAGTTTTCCGTATGCAATTAACTGGACACATGAAAACGTCCCTGCAATTGTACACATGGCCCAAAATAGCCAGGAAACTGGAACTGCCCTGGCCGATGTTTTGTTTGGAGATTATAATCCTGCAGGTCGCCTGACGCAAACCTGGGTAAAAGATATCACAGATTTGCCAGCCTTTTTAGATTACAACATCCGAAACGGAAGAACGTACCAATATTTTAAAGGGAAACCTTTGTATGCTTTTGGTCACGGACTGAGTTATACGACCTTTAAATACAATTCGATTGAAACAAATTCAGAAGCAATCACTAAAAATGGCGATGTAAAAGTAACGGTTTCAGTAACAAATTCAGGAAATAATGACGGAGACGAGGTTGTTCAGTTATATATAAAACAATTAGAGTCAAAAGTTGAACGTCCTGAAAAAGAACTGAAAGCGTTTCAGCGGGTTTTCTTTAAAGCCGGAGAAACGAAAGAGGTATCCTTGATTTTAAAAGCCAAAGATTTAGAATATTGGAACACAGCAAAACAGCAATTTGAATTAGAAAAAAACGCAATTGAAATTCAGGTTGGAAGTGCTTCGGATCATATTCTTTTGAATAAAAAAATTACTGCAAAATGAAAGGCAGGGCTGGCTGAAAGGTTAATATAACGAAAATGATTTTTTGATCTAAAAATCGAATTAAACAATAATTAAAACAAGAAAAAATAAATTTAAAACCATGATTTAAGATTTGACCAAGAAAATTTAAAATCAAAAAACAGAAACTATCTATGAAAAACAAAATTTTACAATTATCATTAGTATTTGCTTTTGTGGCATTTGCATCATGTAAAGACAATTCACAAAAATCTCAATCAGATTCCACTACAAAAGAAGAATATGTTGGTAAAGAAATAGGAACAGAATTTGACGCTGAGATTGACAAACTGATTTCTCAAATGACCCTTGAAGAAAAAATTGGAATGCTGCATGGCAATAGCATGTTTACTTCCGGGGGTGTAAAACGTTTGGGAATTCCTGAACTTAAAATGGCCGATGGTCCACTGGGAGTTCGTGAGGAAATTTCTCGTGATAACTGGGCTCCGGCTGGCTTAACAAATGATTTTGCAACCTATTATCCGGCCGCAGGAGCTTTGGCTGCAACTTTTAATCAGGAAATGGCTTATACGTTTGGAAACAGTGTGGGGCAGGAATTGCGTGCCAGAGATAAGGACATGTTACTTTCACCTGCAATTAATATCGTAAGAACTCCGTTAGGAGGAAGAACCTATGAATACATGACTGAAGATCCGTTTTTAAACAAAAAAATGGCTGTTCCTATGGTTGTGGGGCTACAGGACAATGATGTAATGGCTTGTATAAAACATTATGCAGCAAACAATCAGGAAACCAATCGTGATTTTGTAGATGTTCAGATTGACGAAAGAACGCTTCGTGAAATTTATCTTCCTGCTTTTGAAGCTTCCGTTAAAGAAGGAAAAGCCTATAGTATTATGGGAGCTTACAATAAATTCAGAGGAGAATATTTGTGTGAGAATGATTATATGCTCAACAAAATCCTTCGTGATGAATGGGGATTCAAGGGTGTAGTTGTTTCAGACTGGGCTGCAGTTCATTCTACAGTAAAATCTTTAAAAAGCGGCTTGGATATTGAGATGGGAACGCCAAAACCATTCAACGAATTTTTCCTTGCTGATAAATTAATCGCTGCAGCAAAAAACAAAAAAATCTCAGAAGCAGAGATTGATATTCACGTTAAAAGAATTTTACGCACTTTATTTCAGGTAAAAGCAATGGGCGGAAAAGACCGTGTAAAAGGAAGTATCGCAACCGAAGCACACTATCAGGACGCTTATAAAATTGCAGCAGAAGCGATAGTTTTGTTGAAAAACGAAAACAATGCATTGCCTTTAAAACTTGACGGAGTTAAATCTATTGCAGTTATTGGAAACAATGCTACCAAGAAAAATGCTCTTGGCGGATTTGGTGCTGGTGTAAAAACGAAAAGAGAAGTTACACCCCTTGAAGGTTTAAAAAACAGATTGCCATCTTCGGTAAAAATCAATTATGCAGAAGGTTATTTAGAGCGTTACGATGAAAAAAATAAAGGAAACCTGGGAAATATTACCTCAAACGGTCCTGTAACAATCGATCAGCTAGACCCTGCAAAAGTTCAGCAAGCCGTAGAAGCTGCTAAAAACTCTGATGTAGCAATCATTTTTGCGGGTTCAAACCGCGATTATGAAACAGAAGCATCTGACAGAAGAAATTTAAAATTACCTTTTGGACAAGAAGAATTAATCAAAAAAGTAATCGCTGCAAACCCGAGAACAATCGTTGTTATGATTGCCGGAGCACCATTTGAAATTGAGGAAATCAGCAAAAAAACCTCCGCTTTGGTTTGGTCTTGGTTTAATGGTTCTGAGGGAGGAAATGCGTTGGCAGATGTGCTGTTAGGAAAAGTGAATCCGTCTGGAAAATTGCCATGGACTATGCCTAAAAAACTTATGGATTCCCCAGCGCACGCTACAAATAGTTTCCCTGGAGGAAAAACAGTAAATTATGCAGAAGGAATTTTAGTAGGATACCGTTGGTTTGACACTAAAAATATAGCACCATTATTTCCTTTTGGATATGGATTGTCATACACCACTTTTGCTTTCGAAAATGGAAAAACAGATAAAGCAGAATATGCTCAGAATGAAACAATTTCTGTTTCTTTTGATATAAAAAATACAGGTAAGGCTGATGGAAGTGAAGTTGTTCAGCTGTATGCTGCAAAACCCGATTCTAAAATTACCCGTGCCGCACAGGAATTGAAAGGTTTTCAAAAAACATTTGTAAAAGCAGGAAGTTCAAATACAGTGACTATTAAAGTTCCGGTAAAAGAATTGGCATATTACGATGTTGCTACTAAAAAATGGACTGTTGAACCTGGAAAATATACTTTGAAACTTGGAAACTCTTCAAGGGATATTAAAAAAGAAATTGTTGTAACAATCAAGTAAATAGATTTTGAATTAATTGTGAGCTCCTATAATTTAGATTATAACAGAAAATTTGATGTAATTATATTTAAATGCATTTAGTTTTTTTAAGTAATGCGGACTATAATTAATTGTAAAAAGAGAAAAATGAAAAATCAAATTAAAAGCTATTTGTTAAGTGTCATTTTCTGCTTTTCTTTAAGTCTTTGGGCTAGTTCTGATAAAGAAAAAAAAAATGCAGAAAAGATTGTAGTGGAAGATTTATATCCAAGCTACAATACAAATCCCATTCCTGCAGATGTATCAGGAATGGGGAGTACTGCCGCACAATTAGCAGCTAAAATAAAATTAGGCTGGAATATAGGCAATACACTTGAAGCAACAGGCGGAGAAACAGCTTGGGGAAATCCAAAAATTACAAAAGCATTGATTGACGCTGTAAAAGCAAACGGTTTTAATGCCATTCGAATTCCATGTTCATGGAATCAATACTTAGAAAATCCGGCTACAGCTAAAATTAAAACAGACTGGCTAAACAGAGTCAAAGAAGTAGTGCAGTATTGTGTTGACAACGATATGTATGTAGTTGTAAATATTCACTGGGACGGTGGCTGGCTAGAAAATAATATTACCGAAGCCAAAAAAGTAGAAAACAACGCCAAACAAAAAGCTTTTTGGGAACAAATTGCGACACATTTACGTGGTTTTGATGAACATTTGCTTTTTGCAGGAGCAAATGAACCAGCAGTTGAAGATGCTGCTCAAATGGCTGTGTTAA
This sequence comes from uncultured Flavobacterium sp., assembly GCA_965650235.1. Taxonomy (GTDB): domain Bacteria; phylum Bacteroidota; class Bacteroidia; order Flavobacteriales; family Flavobacteriaceae; genus Flavobacterium. The sequence goes on from CBFGNY010000001.1 coordinate 61,399, forward strand.
CTTCCTATTACCAAACTTTTATTGATGCTGTTCGCTCTACCGGAGGAAAAAATGCTTATCGTGTTTTAGTGGTTCAGGGACCAACAACAGATATCGAAAAAACAAATAAATTAATGACCACTTTACCAACAGACAAAACTGCAAGCCGTCTGATGGTTGAAGTGCATTACTATGCGCCGTGGAATTTTGGAGGTTTAACCAAAGATGAAACCTGGGGTAAAATGTTCTATTACTGGGGAGCAAATTACCATTCCACAACAGATGCCAAAAGAAATGCAAGTTGGGGAGAAGAAGCTGATCTAGAAAAAAATTTCAAATTAATGAAAAAGCAATTTGTCGATAAGGGAATTCCGGTTCTTTTAGGGGAATTTGGTGCCATTAGAAGAACAACTTTAACCGGAGAAGCCTTAACTTTACATCTTGCTTCCAGGGCGTACTACTTAAAAACAGTAGTAAAACAAGCAAAAGCAAATGGTTTACTGCCTTTTTATTGGGATGAAGGAAGCATGGGTAACAATGGTTTTGGAATTTTTAAAAGAAGTGATAATACTGTTTTTGATATACAGGCTTTAAATGCCTTGAAAGAAGGAATGCAATAAAGGGCTCCCTTTTGTTAGTGGTATAAGTAAAATTAAGTTTTTTGTTATATTTGAACTTGATTTTGCTTATATCACTTATCTGTTTAAATTATTTAAAATTTATTAAAATGAAAAAATATTCGGTTTTGTTTTTGTTGATTATGAGCGTATTAACTCATGCTAGTATCAAAATGCCTTTGTTGTTTTCTGATGGAATGGTGTTACAGCGCAACAAAGCAATTCCAATTTGGGGTTTTGCAGATCCAAATGAAAAAATAGAGGTGCATTTTAACAGGCAGATTGTAAAAACACAAGCTGACAAAAACGGAAAATGGATCCTAAATTTAAATGCTGAAAAAGCAGGAGGACCATTTGAATTAATCATTATTGGAAAAAACAAAATTACCATCAAAGATGTTTTGGTTGGTGAAGTCTGGATTTGCAGCGGACAATCCAACATGGAATTTCAGGTGTCAAAAACCATAAATGCTGAAAAAGAAATTGCCGATTCTAATTATCCAATGATTCGTCATTTTGGTGTTGCGCAGGATTTAAGCGGAACTCCAAAAGACGATTTAAAAGCAGGAAAATGGGAAACTTCAAACAAAGAAACCGTAGGTAATTTTACCGCAGTTGGTTTTTATTTTGCCAAAAAATTATATGCTGAGTTAAAAATCCCAATCGGAATAATCAATACATCCTGGGGCGGAACCAATGTAGAAACCTGGACAAGTCGTGAAGCATTTCAAAAAAGTGATGAATTCAAAACAATGATTGCAGAAGTTCCCGTAATGAATATCGATTCAATCTCAAAATTGTACGCTATACAAATGAAGGAAAGAGTCGAAAAAATTCAGGGAACTCCAGTAAACACAGAAAATGAAAATACCTTCAAAGAACTAACATTTAATGATGCGGGCTGGGGCGAATTAAACACACCAAGTTTATGGGAAAACCAGCCTTTGGGCAATTTAGACGGAATTGTCTGGATGAGAAAAACCATTATACTTTCAGCAGAAGATATTAAAAATAAAGCAACTTTAAGCTTAGCAAAAATCGATGACGAAGATATCACGTATGTAAACGGAATCGAAGTCGGCAAAAACACTCAATACGATTTAAAACGTGTTTACGAAGTGCCGTCAAACCTTTTAAAAGAAGGACAAAATGTTATCGCTGTCAGAATTGTAGATAACAGCGGAGGTGGCGGAATCTACGGAGAAGCATCTGATTTAAAATTGACTTTAGGCAGCAAAACAATTCCGCTTGATGGAAAATGGAAGTTTAAAGTTATAATGGTAAAAACGTCATTATCACCCAACAGTTATCCATCATTATTATACAATGCAATGGTAAGCCCGCTCGTTCCGTATGCGATTCAGGGCGTTTTATGGTATCAGGGAGAAGCCAATGTCTGGAGAGCGAAACAATATAAAAAAGCATTTCCGTTAATGATAAACGATTGGAGAACAAAATTCAATCAGGGCGATTTTCCTTTTTACTTTGTGCAGTTATCCACTTTCGACGAGTTCAAAGGAAACAGTAAAGTCGGAAGCCGCTGGGCAGAACTTCGCGAAGCACAATCTGAAACCTTAAAGCTGAAAAATACCGGAATGGCCGTAACCACAGATATCGGAAATGCAAAAGATATTCATCCAACCAACAAACAAGATGTAGGCTTGCGTCTGGCAGCAATTGCGTTGAACAATGTTTACGGTAAAAAACGAATATACAGTGGGCCAACTTATAAATCGCAACAGATAAAAGGAAATCAAATCATTCTGACTTTTGATAATATCGGTTCAGGATTATTAACTTCAGGTAATTCGCAAAACGTAAAAGGATTCGAAATTGCTGGTGTAGACAAAGTTTTTCATTCCGCGAAAGCGATAATTAAAGACAACAAAATAATCGTTTCAAGTGAAAATATTACAAATCCCGTAGCAGTTCGTTACGGTTGGGCAGACGACGATACCGAAATCAATCTTTTCAATAAAGAAAAATTTCCTGCATCGCCTTTCAGAACCGATAATTGGGAAATGATTACGGCAAACGAGAAATATAAGGTTAGTAAATAGTTGGGCGTGACCACATTTACAAAAGGCGCAATGCAACAAACCGCTTATGTGCGCCTTTCGCAAATGTGGCCGGGCTATCCGCACTACTTCGGTAGTTTGCTATTATCCCTCACGCATGCATATTGGTTCGATATCCTAACAGGTTTTTTTAACTTGTTAGGTATTTTGATTTAACACGTTCTGCAAATTATACCTAACAGGTTTAAAAAAAGCCTGTTAGATACGCAAATAGTCAAGCCGAAGGTTTTTTCAATAGTTCCGGAGGAACGAGCTATATTGCAGCAACGAATTTCAATCCGTTGAATAAGAGGAATTATATCAAAACAGAGTTCCACAGGAACAATTCATAAAATTTAAAAGAGCTGAACATGCAATCAAAATTGTTAAAACAAATAGTTTTCATTTTCTTTTTATCATGCATAAAGATTTGTGCACAATCGACAAATGTTTTATGGTACAATCAGCCAGCCGAATTCTTTGAGGAAAGCCTAGTTTTAGGAAACGGAAAATTGGGTGCAACCGTTTTTGGCGGTGCCAATTCAGATAAAATTTATCTGAACGATGCTACTCTTTGGTCGGGAGAACCCGTAAATGCCAAAATGAATCCGGAAGTGTACAAAAATATTCCGGCAATTCGTGAAGCTTTAAAAAATGAAAATTACAAGTTAGCCGAAGAATTAAACAAAAAAGTTCAGGGTAAAAACTCCGAATCTTTTGCACCTTTGGGAACATTAGAAATCAATAATTCCGAAAAAGGGAAAGCAGTAAATTATCATCGTGAACTGGATATTTCGAAAGCAGTATCAAAAGTAAGTTACGAAATGGCCGGCATAAAATATACCCGTGAATATTTTGTCTCGGCTCCGGATCAAATTATGGTAATTAAATTGAAAAGCGATCAGAAGGGAGCTCTAAATTTTGATATTAACTTAAAGAGTTTACTAAAATCAAATGTTGAAGTGAGAAATAATATTCTCGTAATGACAGGTTCTGCTCCAATTCATGAAAATGCCGGATATACTGTTTTGCCAAAATATCTGGACATAAAAGAAAGAGGAACAAGATTTACCACTTTAGTTCAAATCAAAAAAACGGATGGGAAAATTACGAGTTCCAGAGAATCTTTAAACTTAAAAGATGCTACAGAAGCAATTATCTATATTTCTGTTGCAACAAGTTTTAATGGTTTCGACAAAAATCCTGCAACAGAAGGTGTAGACGATATGGCGATTGCATTGCAAAATATGAAAAAGGCATATGCAAAACCATTTGATAAAATAAAAGAATTGCATACAGCTGATTATCAAAAGTTCTACAATCGTGTAACTTTAGATTTAGGGAAAACAACGGCTCCGAATTTACCGACAGATGAACGTTTACTACGCTACGCTGATGGTAAAGAAGATAAAAATCTGGAAATTCTTTATTTCAATTATGGGCGTTATTTGTTGATAAGCAGTTCAAGAACTTTAGGAGTTCCAGCCAATTTACAAGGAATATGGAACCCACATTTGAATCCGCCATGGAGGAGTAACTATACCATGAATATCAATGTGGAAGAGTATTACTGGCTGGCAGAAAACACCAATCTATCCGAAATGCATCTACCGCTTTTAAGCTTTATTAAAAATCTTTCGGTAACCGGAAAAATTTCGGCAAAGACATTTTACGGCGTAAATGAAGGCTGGTCGGCTTCACACAATTCGGATATCTGGGCCATGACTAATCCGGTTGGGCAATTTGGAAAAGAAGACCCAATGTGGGCCTGCTGGAATATGGCAGGCGCCTGGTTAAGTACACACATTTGGGAACATTATACCTTTACACAGGACAAAAACTATTTAAAAAATGAAGGTTATCCGCTGATGAAAGGGGCTGCCGAATTTTGTCTGGCCTGGATGGTAACCGACAAAAACGGAAATTTAATTACATCACCTTCTACTTCTCCTGAAAATCAATACAAACTGGAAGATGGTTTTATCGGAGCCACGCTTTATGGAGCAACTGCAGATTTAGCGATGATTCGCGAATGTTTCGATAAAACGATTAAAGCCTCAAAAGTGCTAAATATTGATGCAGATTTCAGAGCGAAATTGGAAACGGCAATTTCAAAATTTCATCCTTATCAAATTGGTAAAAAAGGAAATTTACAGGAATGGTATTTCGATTGGGAAGATAAAGATCCAAAACACCGTCATCAGTCACAGCTGTTCGGATTGTTTCCCGGAAATCACATTACACCTTTAAAAACTCCGGATCTGGCTGAAGCTTCAAGAAAAACATTAGAAATAAAAGGTGATGAGACAACCGGCTGGTCAAAAGGCTGGCGTATCAATCTTTGGGCAAGACTCTGGGACGGAAATCGTGCCTATAAAATGTACCGTGAATTGCTTCGCTACGTGGATCCGGACGGAAAGAAAACAGAGAAACCAAGAAGAGGTGGAGGAACATATCCTAACTTATTCGACGCTCATCCGCCATTTCAAATAGATGGTAATTTCGGTGGAGCCGCAGCAGTTGCAGAAATGCTGGTTCAGTCTGACGAGAACGAAATCAGGTTATTGCCAGCGTTGCCTGACGCTTGGGAAACAGGTTCTGTAAAAGGCCTTTGTGCTAGAGGCGGTTTTGAAATTGCAATGGAATGGGATAATAAGACTGTAATGGTTTTAAATATTTCTTCTAAAAATGGAGGAAAAACAACCTTGATTTATGGTGAGAATAAGCGAGATGTAGTTTTGAAAAAAGGAGAGAAAAAGACACTCCACTTGTGGATAAAAGAAAAAAAATAGAATTTTAAACCCGACAGCTTCTTTAAATCTGTCGGGTTTACTTTTAGTAAACAGGCTCATTTACATTATAATAAGCTTTCTAAATTGTGTTCCAAAGTTATTTTTAATTAACTTTGATAAATATATTTTATAATTATGGCTTACAATCCAACAACGGTGGCTAATTATTTCATTGATAAATATTCCAAAACAGGGAATCTTACACCAATGAAAATAATCAAGCTAACATATATTGCATATGGCTGGTATTTGGCGCTGACAGATAAAAAGGAAAGATTAATCGATGAAAATCCGATTGCCTGGGATTTTGGTCCTGTTTTTCCTTCGTTGTATTATAGTATCAAGCAATACAAGAAAGAAAAAATTACGGAGAAGATTCCAAATGCAACTAAAAACGAAAAAATCACGAGTGAAGATGAGCAGTTTTTAGACAAAATATGGGACGTTTATGGAAGGTTTGACGGTATCTATTTAAGTGCCTTGACACATATTGAAGGCACACCCTGGCAAAAAGTATATCAAAAAGATTCTAATGCTGTCATTTCTGACGATGATATTTTTGAGCATTATAAAACAAAGTTAAAACCAATTTCTACCTAAAATGTCGTTACTCAATTTAAGTCAGATCTCTATTGAAAACACTGCTGCAGTAAGACCTGTTGATATTGATAATGCCCGAATCCAGAATCAGATTCTCGAAGACAGGCTGGGAAACGCAAAAGTTGGCCGTTTTATAGAAGATACGATACTACGAAGATACCTTACCTATATTTTTTCTTTTATTATTTTCCTTTGGCTGGCAGCTGTAGTTTCAATTTTATATTTCAATAATCATTATTTAAATTTGAATCTTTCAGAAAATGTGCTGATTACGTTATTGACGACTTCCTCTGTAAATGTAATTGGTATGATGCTGATTATTTTGAAAAACTTGTTCCCACAGCAAATTAATAAAACAGAATAACAATATTTGATATAATATTATTCTTTTTCTGCAGATTCTTCAGCATTCGCTTTTTTCAGACTTTCATATCCTTTTTCAATCGAAGGATATACAAAAGCCGCTACTTTTTTAATCGGATTATAAAAAATATAGTTATCTAAAGTTTCTTTTTTAGCGAAAGTGTGATTGAAATTAATTTTTTCAAAAAGAGCTATAAAAATGCTTATGATCAAAATGGTTTTCAAAATTCTGAAAAATCCTCCACCCAATTTGTTGATCCATCCCAAATAAGCAAAATCGGCTATTCCAGTTAAAATTTTTGCTAAGAAATAAACTCCTATTACAACTAAAATAAAAGTCAGTATAAAAGCTGTAATCTGAATCGTGTTTGGGTTCCAGGAAACATATTTTACGATGATTTCTTTCATAAATGATGAGAATTTAATCGCTATATAAATTCCTAACAGTAAGGAGATAAAAGAAGCAACTTCTACAAAAAGACCATTTTTGATTCCCTTGTACAAACTGAAGGCTAAAAGCGCCCCTAAAATCATGTCGAAAAAACTCATGCTGTTAACTTTGAAATGAATTATATATTTTACTTTTGTCAAAAACAGATAAAATGAGAAAAAGCGTATTAATTAAAAGTCTTTGTGTTCTTTATATAACAATGTTTTCTTCATGTTCAAATGATGACGGCGGCAAAGATACTACATCAAATGAAAAATCAATTCTAATAAAAAAAATAACAGAGACTGTTTATTATTCTGATCAATCAGATATGACAATATATGATTTTGTCTATGAAAAAAATGTTCTGAAAAGTCTAATCACAAATACTCGTTATAAATCTGAATTTGAATATAATGGAGATAAAATAACTAAAATAAATTATTTTGAAGATGAGATAGCTTCAGTTTCCACGACATTTCATTATAATGGGGATTTTTTAAGTCATACATTATCTGGAGATAATCAGGATGAAAAAACAGAATATTTCTATGTTGACGGAATTCTTACTTCAGAAAAATCAGGTTATTTTGATGAAGGAAAATATATAGTTCAAAGAGAGCTAATGTACACTTTTGATATATCTAAAAACATAACAGAAATAACAAACAAGTCAGCCGTGTTTGGTCCTGAAACTATTTCAAAAGACAAATATTTTTATGATAATAAAAACAATCCGATGAAATTTATGAATAAATATTATCGACTTGTTTTTGAGCTTGAAGGATTTGATGGGAAAACCGTAAATAATGTAACTTCAAGAGAATATTATTATCCTGTTTCGAATGATGTTCCGAGTTATTATAATTATGAAATAATTTATAATAGTGATGATTACCCAATTGAAATAAAGAAGATTTCAAAACAAAGCAATAATGTAATTTCAAAAACGCTTATTGAATATCAATAATATATTAATACGAATTTGTAAGTCAATTTTTTATTCTTTAGCAGGATTGGATTTCAACTCCGTATCTTTGCAAGCTAAATTTTATGGTTTTTGAATTTACAATTCACGATTCATAATTCACAATTATAAAAAATGTCCAGAGATACACAACTAAAAGAGCGCTGGGAAAAGCTCGTAAATATATTATCCAATCAATTTTCGCAAGGCGAAGATTTAGATTTGGATGCCATAATTTACCTAATTGGAGTTCAGGAACTCGGAAAAGTACATCGCGAATTCAAAAAAGATGAAAAACTGAACCTGATGCACATTGCCATTTGCCGATTATTAGAACCTTACGGATTTTATGAATTTGAATATTTTGATGATGAAGGCTGGCCGCATTATAAAGTAAAAGAAGAGTTGCCTCCGCTAAAAGCAGGCGAACAATCGGTTCTGATGAAAGAAGCGATTGTAAATTATTTTTTAGAAAGAGAACTTATAGAATAAATTAGATTAAGAGAGAAGTTTTAGATTTTAGTCTGAAAATATAACAGAACTTTAGAAATACTTCTATTTTCTCGTATCAAACTTCTCACTTTTTTCCTTAAATTTGTTCCCTCAATTGTAGAAGGAAAATGATAGACAAGATAAAACAGCATATAGAGGAAGCCAAAGCCTTTAATGATAAAAATAAAGAATCTTTAGAGCAGTTCCGTATTAAATATTTAGGGAGTAAAGGGTTGCTAAAAGAACTTTTTACAGAGTTCAAAAATATTCCAAACGATCAGAAAAAAGACTTCGGACAAGTAATAAACACTTTAAAAGCAGTTGCTGAAGAAAAAGTAAGAGTTATTCAGGAAGAGCTGGAAAGCAAACAAGAAGTAAAAGGGGTTTTTGGAGATTTAACAAGATCATCAGAACCGGTAATTATTGGTTCCCGTCATCCTATTTCGATTGTAAAAAATCAAATTATAGATATTTTTGCCAATATTGGATTCAACGTTTCCGAAGGTCCGGAAATCGAAGACGACTGGCATAATTTTACGGCATTGAACTTACCGGAATATCATCCGGCTCGTGACATGCAGGATACCTTTTTTATTCAGACCAATCCTGACGTGCTGTTGCGTACGCATACATCATCTGTTCAGGTGCGTTACATGGAAAATCACAAACCGCCAATTCGTACCATTTCTCCGGGACGTGTGTTTCGTAACGAAGCGATTTCGTCACGTTCGCACTGTATTTTCCATCAAGTGGAAGGTTTGTACATTGATAAAGACGTTTCTTTTGCCGATTTAAAGCAGACTTTGCTTTATTTCACTAAAGAAATGTTCGGAAAATCAAAGATTCGTTTACGACCATCCTACTTTCCATTTACAGAACCAAGTGCCGAAATTGATATTTACTGGGGCTTAAAAACCGAAACTGATTATCGTATCACCAAAGGAACTGGCTGGTTAGAAATTGGAGGCTGCGGAATGGTTGATCCAAACGTGCTAAAAAACTGCGATATCAATCCGGACGAATTTAACGGTTTTGCTTTCGGAATGGGAGTAGAGCGTATTGCAATGCTTTTATATCAAATTGGCGATATCCGTATGTTTTACGAAAATGATGTTCGTTTCTTAGAGCAATTCAAAGCAAATATTTAATTTTTTTATAAGTCATCAGTTCTTAGTCCTTAGTGAATTTTTCGCTAAGGACTAATTGCTATAAACTATTTACTGAAAATATGAAAAAAGATATAACAATCCCGGAAGTAGAAAACGTATTTCTTGCCGCCGTTCAGGAATGGAGCGACGATTTTATGGAAAAAGTATGGTATGCTTATCTGGTAAATGACAGCGATTTTAATCTTGACAGCGTTATGGTAGTTTCAAAAGCATTTGGAACTATTGATGGAGAAATGAAAAAAACATCTGTTTTACGTCATGCATTCGTTGAGGTTCCGGCGGTTTCTGTAGTGAAAATAGAAATGGTTGAAAAAAGTCTTTTGGTTTTAAACAATGAATTTATGGTGACTTTCTTTATTGGAAATACTTTATACGATAAAAAATTTATTTTCAAATCTAACTTAATCAACGAAAACAATACCGAAGAAGTGCCGATTTTGTTTGTTGAAGGAATTATGGTGAAATAATTTTTATAAAATTCAGTACAGTTGAAATACCTTTGACCAATTAAAAAAAAGAATAATGAACATATTTCCAAATAACAATTACACTTTTAAAATAATTGGAAAAGAAGGAGAAACTCTTGAGCGTTTAAAAAGAAGAACTGACTTATCTGAAAGTTTGACATCGAAGAAAACCGACAAATCATTTCGTGGATTAATAAAAGATAATACATTTAAGATAATATCATCAGAAATAGGCAAAGGTGCGTTTTGTGTTTTAACTGGTGAAATTATAAATCAGAGCGGACAAGTGAATGTTGAAATAAACAAAGCTTTTCGAATTTTGTTAGGCGTTTTATTATGCTTTCCTTTAATTGGTTTAATTGTTCAGCTTTTCTCAAAAGAGTTTTCAGTAATCTTTATACTTGTGGCAATCCTACAAGTATTAATGATCAGATATATATTTATTGAAATCGCATTCAGAAAATTTTCAAAATCCAGTCTTAATAGATTGGGGGACGTTTTGGATATTGATAATATTCAAAAAGTTAGATAGAGCATTGAATAATGTAAAATTAGACTGGTTTAACATTTTCACAAAACTAACAATATTAAAACTCATAAACCTTCTCAGGCGTCACACAATAATCCAGTTTCACATCCGATTCAAAAACATCATCAATCTGAGCTACAGCTTCAAAAAACGAAAGCCCAATTTTAATCGTTTCAGGTTTACAATCTGCTAAAAATTTATCATAAAAGCCTTTTCCGTAGCCGATGCGATTTCCAAAAACATCAAAAGCCAAAAGCGGTACAAAAACTACCTCAATAGTTTGAGAAGGAACAGCCAGGCCATTTACAGGCTCCGGAATGTTGTATTCGTTTTTCTTGATTTTGGTGTTGTCAGTCAATAGAAAATGAGTCATAATCCGTGTTTCAAAATCACTTTTAGAAACCACAATTTCTTTGTCTTTTCCTGAAAGAAGGTGTAAAATAAACTCGGTATTGACTTCTTTTTGTTCTTCAATAGGCAAAAAAACATGATAATACGTTTTATCCCAAATAGGTAATTGGATTAATTGATTGGTTATTTCCAGACTTTTTTCTTCAATATCTTCCTCAGAAAAGCTTTTTCGAAGATTTTTATAATGTAATCTTAGTTCTTTTTTAGTCGTTGGCATTTTCGTCAATATTTTTAGAGATATGATAAATAGCATCACCTTCATAAACAATAGGCGAATGATTAGCATTAATGACAAAACCGTCATGCGGTGCTTTTACTTTTTGCTCAAATTTACCAAATGGGTCTGTAATAATGGCTAAAATAGTTCCTTTCGTAACAAATCGGCTTACCATATTATAATCGTGTAATAGTCCGGATTGCTTTGCCCGTAACCAAACGGAATTTTTAATATAAATTGAAGGAAAGTCTGCTTTTTCAACAATATGTTTCGGATCCAGCATATTAAGATAATCCAGCAAACGTTTGGCTCCTTTTACGCCTTCATTTGCTACAGGGTCATTAATATCCAAAGATTTGCCTCCTTCAAAAAGTAACATTTTGACATTGGCTTTTTCAGAAATATTTCTAAAAGAACCATTAATGTTTTTAGAATACAGCGTAAAAGGAGCATTAAAAATATCTGCCAGAAGTTTTAATTCAGAATTATTTTCTGTAATTCGAATTTGTGGAGCGTTAAATCGGCTTGCACCTCCCGCATGAAAATCTACTGCATAATCAATAATCGGCAATATCTGGTTGGTAATATGAAAAGCAAAACGACTGGCCAGCGAACCTTTTTTGCTTCCCGGAAAAACACGGTTCAAATCACGTCCGTCAGGAAACTCCCTTGATTTATTGACAAAACCGTAAATGTTGATAATCGGAATACAGATAATAGTTCCTCTTGTTGGACGATTTAGTTTTTTGCTGATGATCTGGCGTACAATTTCGACACCGTTTATTTCGTCGCCATGAATTCCGGCAGAAAATAAAACAACAGGGCCGTCAAATTTAGAACGCCGGACAATAATCGGAATGTTAAGTTTCGTTGTAGTGTGCAATCTGGCGATTTCTACATTTATCGTTTTGTTTTCTCCGGGCAAAATCGATTCGCCAAAAAGAACCATTGGGGCATTGTTTTTCATGTCGAATTATAAACAGGCCCTAATATAGAAATTATTCTTTTGATTTCGTAAATTTGAAAAGATTTCAGTGTTAAGCTTTCCAATGCGAATCGGAATGATTTTTGACAACTCTTTTTCATATCTTCAGAAATAAATATAATGCAAATACCGTCTTTAGAACTTCAATTCCAAACCTTGCCGGACAACCCGGGAGTCTATCAGTATTATGATAAAGACGGAAAGATTTTATATGTTGGAAAAGCAAAAAATCTAAAGAAAAGGGTTTCTTCCTATTTTAATAAAATTCACGATACTAGAAAAACAAATGTATTGGTAAGGAAAATCGTGACTATAAAACATATTGTAGTTCCTTCTGAAACTGATGCCCTTTTATTAGAAAATAATTTAATCAAAACCCTGCAGCCACGTTATAATGTGCTGCTTCGTGATGACAAAAGCTATCCCTGGATCTGCATTAAAAGAGAACCTTTCTCCAGAATATTTTTAACCCGACGAATGGTAAAAGACGGATCTGAATATTTTGGTCCTTATACCAATTTTAAAATGGTATATACAATTCTGGACCTGATCAAAGAACTTTATCCGTTAAGGACTTGTAATTATGATTTAAACGAGTCAAACATCAAATCCGGCAAATTTAAAGTATGTCTGGAATATCATATAGGTAATTGCAAAGGGCCTTGCGAAGGATTGGAACCGCTGGAAGATTACCAGAGACAGGTTGATGCAATTCGCGAAATCCTGAAAGGGAATTTCAAGGAAAGCATGAAAGATTTCAAGCGTTTAATGAACAAGTATGCGCAGGATTTACGATTTGAAGAAGCGCAAAAAGTCAAGGAAAAAATAGAAATTCTCGAAAATTACCAATCGAGATCAACAATTGTAAATCCGAAAATCACCAATATCGACGTTTTCTCTATTGTATCTGATGAAAGTGCGGCTTATGTGAACTTTTTGCAAATTTCACACGGTTCGATTATTCGTTCGCATACCATGGAAATCAAGAAAAAACTTGAGGAAACCGATGAAGAATTACTCGAACTGGCGATTGTAGAAATGCGGGAACGTTTTAATTTATTATCAAAAGAAGTAATTGTTCCGTTTGAAGTTGATTTGGGAGAAAAGATAAAAGTTACTGTTCCGCAGTTGGGTGATAAAAAACAGATTCTGGACTTATCTATTCGAAATGCCAAGTTCTACCGAATCGAACAACTAAAGCAATTACAAATTGTAGATCCGGACAGGCACGTCAATCGAATTATGGCACAAATGCAAAAAGATCTGCGTTTGCCAACAGAACCGCGCCATATCGAATGTTTTGATAACTCTAATATTCAGGGAACAAATCCTGTGGCAGCCTGCGTGGTTTTTAAAGACGGAAAACCAAGCAAGAAAGATTACCGTCATTTTAATGTAAAAACGGTTATAGGTCCTGACGATTTTGCTTCGATGACAGAGATTGTGTACCGTCGTTACAAAAGATTATTAGACGAAAACGAACCGCTTCCGCAACTGATTATTATTGACGGTGGAAAAGGGCAATTGTCAGCGGCCTTAAAAAGTATCGATGAGTTAGGATTGCGTGGTAAAATTGCCATAATCGGAATCGCAAAACGGCTTGAAGAGCTTTTTTATCCCGGCGATTCGATTCCGTTATATCTCGATAAAAAATCCGAAACATTAAAGGTTATTCAGCAGCTGCGAAACGAAGCCCACCGATTCGGAATCACTTTTCACCGTGACAAGCGTAGCAAAGCGGCTCTTAATTCGTCTGTAGAGAGTATTCCCGGTATTGGCGAAAAAACGATGCTTACGTTAATACAACATTTTAAGAGTGTTAAAAGATTGAAACTGGCTACAGAAAAAGAGATATCTGACGTTGTAGGTGTATCGAAAGCCAAAAAAATTGTCGACTTTTACAAAACCAATTAGTACCTTTTTTATGCGCCTAATCCAGCTGTACATTTCAAATACTCGGTCAAAAATCTTTTTTTCCAATGCAAAAAAAGGAGCTTCTATGGTCGCTCTTTTTTTACAGGAAAAAATAGCTTTTTGTCTCTCGCAGTTTTCCATTCCCATCTGGGGCGTACAGACGGTTCTTTTCGTGCTTTTATTATTTAGTCAGGAAAACTCTTTTTCACAAGAAAGTAAAAAAGACAGTATTAAAAGGCCAAAAATCGGTTTAGTTTTAAGTGGCGGAGGAGCAAAAGGTTTTGCGCACATTGGAGTTTTAAAAGTTTTAGAAGAAGCCGGAATAAAAATCGACTATATAGGCGGAACCAGTATGGGAGCTATAATTGGAGGACTTTATGCAACTGGATATAATGCTACACAAATTGATTCTATTTTCAAACAAACCAATTTTGACGAATTAATAAATGATTATATTCCTAGAGGGTCCAAAAACTTTTACGGTAAACGAAATGACGAATTATATGCCATTGTATTGCCTTTTAGTAATTTAAGGGTTGGGATTCCGGAAGCACTTTCAAAAGGAATGTACAATTATAACTTATTAAGCAGCCTGACCCGAAATGTGCGTCATGTACGTGATTTTAATGAACTGCCAACTCCTTTTTTATGTATTGGAACTGATATAGAAACTGGTAAGGAGGTATTGCTGAATAAAGGAAACCTGGCTCAGGCGATGGTTGCAAGTGCTGCTTTTCCTTCCTTGTTTTCACCTGTCGAAGTAGACGGAAAATTGTTGGTTGATGGAGGGGTTGTTAATAATTATCCTATTAAGGAAGTCCGTAATTTAGGAGCTGATATTATTATAGGAGTCGATGTACAGGATGATTTGCTGACCCGGAAAAACCTGAAAAATGCTACCCGTATTTTGGTACAGATTACAAATCTTCAGTCGATTGATAAAATGAAAAGAAAAATAAAGGATACTGATATCTATATAAAACCAGACATTCGTGATTATGGCGTTATTTCATTTGATAAAGGCGAAGAAATAATCCGAAAAGGAGAAGATGCGACATTTGAGGTTTACGAGAAAATAAAAGCCTTGGCAGATGAGCAAAATTTTTATAAGAAACCAAAATTGAAAATAGCTTCAGATACCCTTAAAATAGAGAAAATAAACAGTACTAAACTGGATAATTATACAAAAGAATACATTACAAGCAAGCTTCGTTTTAAATCAGGAAGCACAATTTGTTATGATGATCTTCGCAAAGGGATTAATAATATAAATGCAACCCAAAATTTCAGTGCTATATCTTATTCTCTTGAACCAAAAGGAGATAAAGATGACCTAAATCTTTTTTTAGCCGAGAATCCAACACAAACCTATTTGAAGCTCGGGCTGCATTATGACGGGCTTTATAAAAGCGGTGTTTTGTTAAACCTCACTCACAAAAAGACATTCTTAAAAAATGATAATACTTCGCTGGATATTATCTTGGGTGATAATTTTAGATATGATTTTAATTATTATGTAGAAAACGGTTTTAATATCAGTTTTGGATTTAATTCCAGACTAAATCAATTTAACCGAAATGTAACAGAAAGTATCAGTAGCCAGGCTACAGACAACCCTGATATTAATCTGATAAACGTTGATTTTTTGGATATAACAAATCAGGCTTATTTTCAGACCATTTTTGTGCAAAAGTTTCTTATGGGTGGTGGACTTGAATATAAGTTTTTGAAAATTAAATCACCTACAATCGGAAATATGGATCCTGTAATTGATGAAAGCAATTATTTCAGTGTATTTGGATATTTAAAATATGATTCATTTGATAATAAGAGTTTTCCTAAATCAGGATGGTATCTCTCCGGAGATGTTCAGACATATCTGGCTTCGTCTGATTATACAGGTCAGTTTAACCCTTTTTCTACCGCAGAAGCTGAGATTGGAATTGCAAGAACAGTTTTTAATAAAGCCACAATTAAATTTCAGTCTGAAGCAGGGTTGGCTTTTGGAAATGAAAGCGTACCCTTTTTTGATTATATCCTGGGAGGATATGGGTATTATAAAGTAAATAACTTTAATTATTTTTACGGGTATGATTTCCTCAGTATCTCTGGTGATAGTTACATAAAAGCCGGTATAACTTTCGACTATGAAATATTCAAAAAAAATCACGTTAATTTTTCTGCCAATTATGCGAATCTGGGTGATGATCTTTTTAGTACTGTAGATTGGATAGATATGCCTAAATATTCCGGTTATGCGGTAGGTTATGGTTTAGAAACTATTATTGGGCCTATTGAAGTAAAATATTCATGGTCACCGGAATTACCAAAAGGGTATACTTGGTTTAGTATCGGATTTTTGTTTTAATTTGTAATTTAACTCAATAAAAATTACGATATTTGTTGTAATGAAAACAAAATGGACAGGTTTATTAGAATATCTTCAATTCCTCATCAAGAGAAATCCTGAGTGAAACCGCCGAATTAAGATGATTGGTCAATAGATAAATTGAGCTAATTATCTGTTCACACAATTCAAATTTTCGAATTATCTAATTTACAAATTATCTAATTGAAAAGCCATGCCATTATATCACAAACTCGGAAACTTTCCACAAAAGAGACACACCCAATTCGAAAAACCTAATGGAGGTTTTTACTACGAACAATTGTTTGGCACCGAAGGTTTTCATGGGCATTCCTCCTTATCTTATCATATTCACAGACCAACTCAGGTTAAAGAAATCTTAAACTCATATTCAGTTGAACCAAAAATTGCAATCGGTAAAAATATAAAATCATTGTTGTTTAAAGGTTTTGAATTAAAACCGGAAAACGATTTTTTAGATAGCCGCAAAGCCATGTTAGTCAATAAAGACTGCATTATTGGTTTAGCAGCTCCAAAAGAATCACTTCGAAATTATTTCTACAAAAATGCCGATGCAGATGAAATGCTTTTCATCCATAAGGGAAAAGGTAAATTAAGAACTATGTTAGGAAATATTCCGTTTGAATATGGAGATTACCTAATTATACCGAGAGGAATCATTTATCAGATTGAATTTTATACCGATGAAAACCGACTTTTTTATGTAGAATCTTATTCTCCTTTTTATACTCCAAAACGTTATAAAAACCAATCAGGACAGCATTTAGAGCATTCGCCATTTTGCGAACGCGATTTTATTTTACCAAACGAATTGGAAACACACGACGAAAAAGGTGATTTTTTAATTAAAATCAAAAAAGAAGGAATGATTCACGAAGTGGTTTACGCCACCCATCCTTTTGATGTTGTAGGTTGGGACGGTTACAATTTTCCATACGGATTCTCGATTCATAATTTCGAACCTATAACAGGACGTGTACACCAACCGCCTCCGGTTCACCAAACTTTTGAAACGGCTACTTTTGTCGTTTGTTCTTTCTGTCCCAGACTTTATGATTATCATCCAAAAGCAATTCCGGCTCCATACAATCACAGCAACATAGATTCAGACGAAGTACTATATTATGTTGACGGCGATTTCATGAGCCGCAATAATATTGAGCAGGGGCATATCACTTTACATCCAAAAGGAATTCCCCATGGTCCCGCACCAGGTGCGATGGAACGCAGTATTGGTCATAAAGAAACACAGGAATTGGCCGTTATGGTGGATACTTTCAGGCCGCTTATGGTGACTGAAGAAGCTATGAGATTGGATGATGGCCAGTATTACAAGTCCTGGGCGGAATAATCATTGCGAGGAACGAAGCAATCTCATTTACAATATAATTAGAAGCTATTCCTGCTGCACACTATATCTTTTATGGCGAACCCCGCCACAAAAGGATGCTGTTCCCATCAGGGCTAAAAATCAAAATTCAAAACAACATTTCGGTCATCAAATAAATAGATTGACCGATTAAACAAATAAACACAATGAGTAAAGAAGTCAAATCAGTAGAATACGGTTTAGAAAAAATATTTGAAGGCGCACAGGATTTCCTTCCATTATTAGGAACAGATTATGTAGAATTCTATGTAGGAAATGCAAAACAGTCAGCACATTATTATAAAACGGCTTTCGGATATCAGTCATTGGCGTATGCCGGATTAGAAACCGGTGTAAAAGACAAAGCCTCTTATGTTTTGAAGCAAGACAAAATCAGAATTGTTTTAACAACGCCTTTAACGCAGGATTCACCAATTCACGAACATCTTAAAAAACATGGAGATGGTGTAAAAGTGGCTGCTCTTTGGGTTGAAGATGCCAGAAGTGCGTATGAAGAAACTATGAAACGCGGTGCCCGTTCTTTTATGGAACCAACTGTTGAATCAGATGAATTTGGAGAAGTCGTTCGTTCCGGAATTTATACATACGGAGAAACCGTTCACATTTTTGTGGAAAGAAAAAACTACAATGGAATTTTTCTGCCAGGTTATAAAGAATGGAAATCAGACTATAATCCAGCGCCAACCGGATTGAAATATATTGATCACATGGTTGGAAACGTGGGTTGGAACGAAATGAATACCTGGGTAAAATTCTACGAAGAAGTAATGGGATTCGTGAATTTCCTATCCTTTGATGATAAACAAATCACCACAGAATATTCTGCCTTGATGAGTAAGGTAATGTCTAACGGAAATGGAAGAATCAAATTTCCAATCAACGAACCGGCCGAAGGAAAGAAAAAATCCCAGATTGAGGAATATTTAGATTTTTATGGCGGACCCGGAATTCAGCATATTGCCATTGCTACAGATGATATTATCAAAACAGTATCGCAGCTAAGAGCGCGGGGTGTCGAATTTTTATCCGCACCTCCTCATACCTATTATCAGGCAATTCCGGAAAGATTAGGAGCTCATATGGATATGATGAAGGAAGATTTAAACGAAATCGAAAAATTAGCCATTATGGTTGATGCAGATGAAGATGGGTATCTTTTACAAATATTTACCAAGCCGGTACAGGACAGACCAACTCTCTTTTTTGAAATAATACAAAGAATGGGTGCGAAAGGATTTGGTGCAGGGAACTTTAAAGCTCTTTTTGAGTCCATTGAAAGAGAACAGGAATTAAGAGGAACTTTATAAAAGGAGGGTTTTTTTGCATATTGTAAAAAAATCCTCTATAAATTAATAATTTTTATGCAAATGTTTTGTTAAACTAGCTTTTTGCTATTTATTATTTAAACTTTGCATCTATCTTTGCACTCGCAAATCAGGAAGGGGTGGTTTCCTTCCTAATTGATATAAATTTTCATAATTTATAGTTTTTTGGTTAGTTAATAGCATAAAAACTCAGTCATTCTTTGACTGAGTTTTTTTGTTTTGGTATATTTGGAATAAAATTTGCGTTTATGGTCTGTAAACAGTAAATATCTTATTATGAAAAAACTAACTCTATTTATATTAATTCTCACCACACTAAGTTTTGATTCCTACAAAGAAGATGCTTTTGATGTGGGTGAGTATTTCAAATTCAGAATTCATTACGGAATTGTAAATGCAGGTTATGCTACTCTGGAAGTTAAAGATGCTACCGTAAATAATAAAAAAGTTTTTCATGCCGTGGGAAAAGGTTACACAACTGGCATGTCAAGGTTTTTCTTTAAAGTAGAAGACTTATATGAAAGCTATTTTGATAAAGAGACGGGTAGTCCTTATCGATACATCCGAAAAATAAATGAAGGAGGCTACACTAAAAATCAGGAAGGCTTTTTTAACCAGTCACAAAATCGGGTTTTGGTAAAAGATTATAAACGTAAAACTGAAAAAACAATTGTAGTTACAGAGAATGTACAGGATATCATCTCGTCTTTTTATTATTTGCGAAACCATCCTGATATTGATAAATTAAGGTCTGGTGAATCCATTACAATCGATATGTTTTTTGATGAAGAGATCACAAAATTTAAGTTAAAATACATAGGTCGTCAGGATATTACAACTAAATTTGGCACCGTTGCAACTATGGTTTTTAAACCTTTAGTACAAACAGGCCGCGTATTTAAAGAAAAAGAAAGCGTAACGCTTTGGATAACAGATGATAATAATAAAGTTCCTGTCAGAATAAAAGCAGACCTTGCAGTAGGTTCGCTTAAAGCTGATATTGACGAATACAAAGGATTAAAATATCCATTTAAAGTAAAAAAATAATGAATACCACAGATAATTCTGAATCAATCCTGAAAGAAATTGATCTTAAATTTAAGGCTATAAATCAAAAAACGGATGTTCAGCTTGAAGGGTTGCTTTGGTCTAAACCAATTACCTATTGGGATTATATTCAAACAGATGCACTTTTAAATCTTCAAATTCAGCGTACTACGCTTCCTGATGAAATGGTTTTTATTATGTATCATCAGGTCAACGAATTGTTTTTTAAAATGATTCTTTGGGAAATTGACCAAATTGCCGATACTGAAAATATTCAGGTTGATTTTTTTAGCGAAAGACTTTCCAGAATTACACGTTATTTCGATATGCTCACAAATTCTTTCAGCATCATGGAAAACGGAATGGATGTGGACCAATACATGAAATTCAGAAATACCCTGACTCCTGCAAGTGGTTTTCAGAGTGCTCAATACAGACTGATAGAATTTGCTTCAACTGATGTTATCAATTTAACGGATAGAAGGTATAAAGCTGATTTTGACGAAAACACTGATTTAGAAACTTCTTTCGAACATTTATACTGGCAGGCCGCAGGTAAAGATTATCAGACAGGTCAAAAATCTTATTTACTGCAGGAATTCGAAAAGAAATATAAAGGACAGTTTTTACGTCAAATGTCAGAGTTCAGGACGAAGAATATCTGGCAGAAATTCACACAGTTGCCTGAGAAGGATCAGCAAAATCCAGAGTTAATTCTGGCCATGCGTCATTATGATTATACAGTTAATATTACCTGGGTGATGCAGCATTTAAATACAGCTATAAAATATATTCTGGAAAGCGGAAAAGGTAACGGAGAAGCAACCGGAGGAAGCGACTGGCAAAAATATATGCATCCAAAATTTCAAAGACGCATCTTTTTTCCTAAATTGTGGACCGAAGAAGAATTGTCTAATTGGGGAAATGAAACATCAGTTTAATTTTCTGAAAAAAGTAAAAGTTTGAAAAAAGTATTCGTAATTATAATCATCTTATTTTCAATAATTTCATGTGATAAAAAAGCTGAGAAAATTGAAATTAAAATTACTAAACCTAAACCTAAAAAAGTAGAATTTGGATTTAATTACGGAGATTTTAATGTTATTCAGGATACTATAAAAAGAGGGGATTCTTTTGGATCCATAATTCAAAGTCAGAATATCGGCAATAAAAGAGTTTATGACATTGTTAGTCAGGTAAAAGATTCCTTTAATGTCAGAACCATTCGATACAATAAACGTTATACACTACTTAAATCAAAAAATAAAACTAATAAACTGCAGGTTTTCATTTATCAGCCCGATGCACTTACTTATTATGTTGTAGATTTAAGGGATAGTCTTGCAAAAGCTTACAAAAAAGTAAAACCGGTTACCCTAAAGCGAAAAATAATAGGAGGAGTTTTAAAAAGTTCACTCTCTGAGACCTTAGGAAATAATAGTGTTGAAGCCGCACTTGCCAGCCGTATTACCAAAGTGTTTTCATGGTCTATTGATTTTTTCAAGCTTAAAAAAGGGGATCGCTACGGACTTATTTTTACGGAACGTTTCATTAATGGTAAAACCTATGACGGAGTTGAAGAACTACAGGCAGCATTTTTTGAATATAAAGGGAAAATAATTTATGCTTTTCCGTTTGAAAAAGACTCTCTTTCCGGAAAAATTGAATATTATGATGACGAAGGAAAAACACTTAAGAATTTCTTCTTAAAAACACCAATTAAGTTCAGCCGGATTACTTCCAGATTTACCATGAACAGATTTCATCCTGTACAGCACAGATGGAAAGCCCATAAAGGTACCGATTATGCTGCGCCAAGAGGAACTCCGATTTCTACGACAGCTTCTGGAGTGGTTGAACAGACAGGTTATACCGCCGGAAACGGAAATTTTGTAAAAGTAAAACATAACAAAACCTATTCTACCCAATATCTGCACATGTCCAAGATTTTGGTTCGCCGTGGACAACATGTTACACAAGGACAAACAATTGGACTTGTTGGAAGCACAGGATTAGCCTCAGGCCCTCATGTTTGTTACCGATTCTGGAAAAATGGAGTGCAGGTAGATGCGCTACGACTTAATCTGCCAACGGGGGAATCTTTGACAGGAAATTATAAAACCCGTTTCTTAAAACAAATGGAACCTTTAAAGAGGGAGTTGGATAGTATTGGGAATCTTTAGTATTCAAAATAGAAGAAATATGAAAAATAAACGCATTAAAGAAACTCTTGATGAGACTTTTTCAGATTTAAAACTATTTTACAGAGATACTAATTTGGCTGACAATTTAATTGAAAAATATAAAGTTGGGCAGATAATCAAAGAAAAAGGCTTTACCGATATGAGTTCTATAGGCGGAGGACTTTCGGGGAATTTTAGATATTTAATCGCAAGTGCTAATGCAAAAGATTTGTCGAAGTTCAATTCTGGTTCTTCTAAAACTGGACATTTTCTTCTGGATGAGATTTCGTTTTTTAAAGTTTTGGATCTTCAGAAAATCAATAATAAAACACAGGTTTTACTGCTTCATATTCCCGATAATTCACTGTTTAAAAATTCAACTTCTAATATTGAAGAAGAAATAACAGATAAAGCCAGGCAAAAATTTAGTTCCAAAATCAATTCTCCTTTAATCCCGGAATTACAAACTAATGATTGGAAAGAAAGAACAAAATCACCAATTGGTATGAATGATCATGGCGAAATGTTTTTTGATGATTCAACTATAAAAACTGAAGAGCCAAAAAGAATTGAGATTAATAAGGATAAAAAAACAATCGAAATCAATAAAAGGCCGTGGTGGAAGATTTGGTAGAGAAGAATCAAAAATAATGATTGTTCTACTTCAAGAGGATTAGATTTATTAATAGAAGGTATTGTTTATTGATTTTGATATTAACATTTATAGAAATTTGTTAGCAGTATAAATTTTGTATATTTGTAGCGAAATTTATACTTTTAATAAAATAAAGATATGGCAACTACACTTAAAATTACACCTGTAGTAAAAGGTGAAGAATCTAAAAGATTCAATACTGCTATATCTACAAGTAAAACAAATAAAATTTCTGAAGAAAAAAAAGCTAAAATATTTTCTCTGGTTGGTAAAATAATGGCTAAAAAAGCTTAATTAATGGATTTATCTGATTTTGGCTTTTTATTATTAAATAACAATGATGCTTTAGATAATTTTGACTGCGAAGACCAAGAGATAAATGAATTCTTACTTGAAGATTCTAAACACTTTCAAAGTGAAAAAATCACAAACACTTATTTATTTAAAGAAAGAAGTCAAATAGTTGCCTTTTTTTCAATATCAAATGATTGTCTGAATGATTTAGGTTATGAAAACTCCATTTGGAATAAATTACACCGAAAAATTAAATTGCCTAACGAGAAAAGAATAAGACAATACCCAGCCGTTAAAATTGCAAGATTAGGTATTGACAAAAAATATAAAGGCAATGGTTTATCTCATCAACTTCTTGACTTTGTCAAAGGGTGGACATTTATTGAACACAAGCCCGCATGCAGATTATTAATTTTGGACGCTTATAATAAGCGAATACAATTGTCTACATATCAAAAAAATGATTTTGTATTTTTATTAGATTCAGATAAAGATGAAAAACATAGGTTTATGTATTTTGATTTAATGAGATTAGAATAATTTGTCAATTTTTAATTTATATTTCGTGTTTAGGGGTGAATATTTATATAAAATACTCTATAAAACGTTTTCGTAACTAATTGTTATATAATTGCAAAGCGTTCAGTTATTGAAAACTAATTTCAGTATTTTTGTATTTCTAAAAAAAACTACAATTTTATAAAAATGGCCTTAAACACAACAAACCCAACCGGGACTGAAGCGTGGAAAAATCTCCAAAACCACTATAACGCAACTCATACGACGACTATACAGGAATTATTTCAACAAGATTCTACTCGTGTTGAAAAATTCAATTTGCAATGGAATGACTTTTTGGTAGATTATTCTAAAAACAATATTAGTGAGGAAACTATTTCGCTTTTGTTAGAATTAGCAAATTCGATTGGTCTAAAGAATGCTATTGCTGATTATTTTGGAGGAGAAATAATTAATCAGACAGAAAACAGAGCGGTTTTGCATACTGCTTTACGTGCTCCGGAATCTGCAGTGATAAAAGTAGATGGAGAGAACGTAATTCCGGAAGTTTACGAAGTAAAAAATAAAATTAAAAACTTCACAAACGAAGTAATTTCGGGAGAAAGAAAAGGGTATACCGGAAAAGCTTTTACAGATATTGTTAATATTGGTATTGGTGGTTCTGACCTTGGTCCGGTAATGGCGGTTGAAGCGTTGCAGTTTTATAAAAATCATTTAAATGTGCATTTCGTTTCGAATGTAGACGGTGATCATGTAAACGAAGTAATCAAAAAACTAAATCCTGAAACCACTTTATTTTTGATTGTTTCTAAAACATTTACGACTCAGGAAACATTATCTAATTCAGAAACAATAAAAGAATGGTTTTTAAAATCAGCTTCTCAGGAAGATATTGCCAAACATTTTGTGGCGGTTTCAACTAATATTCAAAAAGTAACTGAATTCGGAATTAATCCTGACAATGTTTTTCCAATGTGGGATTGGGTTGGAGGAAGATTTTCTTTATGGAGTGCAGTTGGTTTAAGCATCGCTTTGGCAGTTGGTTTTGATAATTATAATGATTTATTGAAAGGCGCCAACGAAATGGATGAGCATTTTAAATCGGCAGAATTTGATCAAAATATTCCGGTTGTTTTAGCTTTGTTGAGTGTCTGGTACAATAATTTCTATGGCGCCGAAAGTGAGGCTTTGATTCCGTACACGCAATATTTGCAAAAATTGGCTCCATATCTGCAACAGGCAACAATGGAAAGTAATGGTAAAAGTGTTGGGCGTGACGGAAAACCTGTTAATTATCAAACCGGAACTATTATCTGGGGAGAACCGGGAACAAATTCGCAGCACGCATTTTTTCAATTAATTCATCAGGGAACGAAATTGATTCCGACAGATTTTATAGGGTTCGTAAAACCATTATACGGAAACGAAGATCATCACGATAAATTGATGTCGAACTTTTTTGCTCAGACAGAAGCTTTAATGAATGGAAAAACTGCGGTACAGGTACAGGCTGAATTTGACAAACAAGAGCTTGCTGCAGAAAAAGCATCTTATTTATTACCGTTTAAAGTTTTTACAGGAAACAAGCCTACCAATACAATTTTGATTGAAAAACTGACTCCTAAAAGTTTAGGTTCTTTGATTGCTTTGTATGAACATAAGATTTTTGTTCAGGGAATTATCTGGAATATTTTCAGTTATGATCAATGGGGTGTAGAATTAGGAAAACAATTGGCCAATTCTATTTTAGAAGAAATAAATACAAAAACGGTGAAATCTCACGATAGTTCAACTTCATTTTTGCTTAATCATTTCTTAAGCAAAAAATAAACTGTCTTTATTTTAATAAATTTAAACGTCTTAATTTTTTTAGAATTAAGGCGTTTTTTGTTGCAAAATTTTAAAAATTCTTACAAATTATAATGATTGTCAACTTGTTATGATGTTGCTTTTAAAATATTATTATGATTTTAATAAAATAATTAAACATTAAATCGAAATATTATATTTTATTTATCATATCAGGATAAAATCATTTTAATGCTTAGCACAATACATAAAACTTGTTTTTCTTAACTTTTTGATAACATTATCTGATTAATTTGTTATAATTTTGCCAAAAACAATAAACTAAATAACAAATGAAGACAATGAAAAATTGGTTACTTACTGGACTGTTGTTCATGATAGTGTCAACCGCATTTTCTCAGGGGAAGGTTACAGGTACAATTACCGACGGCACTAATTCACTGCCGGGTGCAAATGTAGTTATCAAAGGATCAACAACTGCAACTTCGACAGACTTTGACGGTAAATTCACATTAGACTCTCAAAACAGCTCTGGAGAATTGATTATTACTTACTTAGGTTATAATACACAAACAATTAGATTTTCAGTTTCTAATGGTGCAACAACAGATTTAGGAATGATTTTGTTAGAATCTGATTCAAATCAATTAGAAGAAATTGTTGTTATGGGTAAAGGTGTTATTGACGTTGCTGCGGGAAGAAAAACTCCTATTGCAGTTTCTACAATTAAAGCAGCAGATATTCAGGCGAAAATTGGTACAGCAGATATCACTCAAACCATGGTTAATACACCTTCTGTATATGTTGCAGGGCAAGCTGGAGGATATGGTGATTCAAGAATTAGTGTTCGTGGTTTTGCTCAGGATAATACAGCTTTCTTATTAAACGGACAACCAATTAACGGAATGGAAGACGGTAAAATGTACTGGTCTAACTGGTCTGGTATGTCTGATATTGCAAATGCAGTTCAAATACAAAGAGGTTTAGGGTCATCTAAATTGGCTATCTCTTCTGTAGGAGGAACTGTAAACTTTATTACTAAAGCTACTGACAAAAAAGAAGGTGGTTTTGCATCTGTAGGAGTTGCAAACGATAACTACTTCAAAACTACTGCTGCATACAGTACAGGAATGAGCAAAAGTGGATGGGGAACTAGTGTAATGTTATCCCATTGGCAAGGTGATGGATATAATGATGGTACTTACGGAAAAGGTGAGACTTATTTTATTTCTGTTGGATATAAGCCTAGTGAAAGACATAGCTTTAACTTTTTATTGACTGGTGCTCCACAAGAACATGATCAAAACTTTACAAAAGCAATTAGTTCTTACTTAAAATACGGTAGAAAATACAACAATAATTACGGTTATCAAAACGGAGAATACAAATCTGAAAGAACTAACTACTACCACAAACCGGTAATGAACTTTAACTGGGATTTTGATATCAGTGACAAAACCCAACTTTCTACAGTAGCTTACGCTTCTTGGGGAAGAGGTGGTGGAACTGGAAACTACGGATCAAGAAGCAGAACTGCTGATGGATACATTGATTTTGATAAAATGTATGCAAGCAATCAAGCATTAGGAAACGGAATTGGAGATAATAAAGGCGGAAGCACAAATGGTGCTTATTTAATTAGATCATCAGCAAACAATCATGCTTGGTATGGTTTGGTATCAAACTTAAAAAACCAATTAACAGAAGACTTATCGCTTAATGTGGGTATTGATTTAAGAACATACCAAGGAGATCACTATAGATATGTTTCTGATTTTGTAGGCCTAACAAGTTGGACTGAAAGTAGACCACTTAAAGCAGATGATGACAAACCAAGTGAAATAATTGGTACTAATACAGTTGATAAAACTTATTCTATAGAAAGATGGAAGTCTACTTTTCAAGACGTTGCTGGCAACCAAAGAATTGATTACGATTATAGTGAAACTATTTCTTACGGAGGTGTTTTTGGGCAATTAGAATATGCTAAAAATAATTTTTCGGCATTTTTTCAAGGATCATTATCTAATCAATCTCATGTACGTACAGATAGATATGATTACTTACCAGGTGAACAAGAGTCAGAAAAGGTAAACAATGTTGGTTATAATTTAAAAGCAGGAACTAGTTATAAAGTTGCTGATCAACACTCTGTTTATGTTAATGCTGGATATTATAATCGTCAACCATACCACGATAATATTTATTTGAACTTTACTAATGAGCTTAATCCATTTACCGAAAATGAAAAGATATTAGGTTTAGAAGCTGGATATACCTTTACTTCAAAATATTTAACTGCTAGTGTAAACGGATACAGAACTTCATGGAAAGATAGAGTTACAACAACAACAACAACAGCTATAGCTGCTGACGTGGCTAAATATCCATCTGTAGTTTTAGGTGATTTAATTCATAAAACAGATCAGGGATTAGAACAAATCCATACAGGTATAGAATTAGATTTTGTTGCAAAATTAATGCCTAAATTAGATTTAACTGGTTTTGCTTCATTCGGAAATTGGGAGTATCAAAACGAAGTAGTTTCTACATACAGAGATGATGGTTTTAATACTTTAGATGTGAAAACTGTTGATGTTGATGGTGGTAAAGTGGGGGATGCTGCGCAAACTACTTATGGTTTAGGTTTCAAATATGAGATATTTGCAAGATTTTCTATCGATGCAGACTGGAGAAACTATGCTAAATTATACTCTAATGTTGGAGCTGTTAAAAACAACCTGGAATTACCAAATTACGATTTAGTTGATTCTGGTATTTCTTATAAAATACTAACTGGAAATGGTGGTTTTAATTCTATCTCATTACGAGTAAACGTTAATAACGTATTTGATGAAGTATATCTTTCTGAATTAACTACAGCTACAGCTGTAACTCCAACATCAACTAATTATGAAGGAATCAATGTTGCAAATACAGGATTCTTCGGTTTAGGAAGAACATGGAACTTTAGCGTTCGTTTTAATTTCTAAAATTTAGAACCAAAATAAATATCAAAAACGGCATTGACTTTTAGTTTTATGCCGTTTTTTTTATACCCTTTTTTGTTATATTTGTTTTAAACAAAATATTAATCTATGTATCATTTTATTCAAAAACTCCATTCTGGCTGGGCTTATTTGGCATTATTGCTTTTATTAATTGCAGTTATAAATGCCGTACTTGGACTCACTTCAAAAAAAGATTTTACTGCCAAAGACCGCAAAATTGCCTTATTTGCTTTAATCGGAACCCATACACAATTATTGATTGGTTTGATTCTTTATTTTGTGTCACCATTAGGAAAAGACTCTTTAGGACAAATGTCTAACGCATCACTTCGATTAACTTCTTTAGAACACCCATTAATCAATCTCATCGCTATTGTTTTAATAACAATTGGCTGGTCAAAACATAAAAAACTAATCAATAGTGAAGCAAAATTTAAAACATTTGCTATTTTTTACGGATTAGGGTTAGTGCTTATACTGAGCAGGATTCCCTGGAACTTATGGTTCTAAAAAAACCAAAATAAGCCCTGTTTACGGGGCTTTTTTTATCTCGGCATATTATTTGTACAAACTCCCCCAAGTCTGAAAAAAAATAAATTATGAGGAATAAAAAATATACTTTACTCTCTATTTTTTCTGTAACCCTGTTAAGTTGCTTTACCTACGTAATGAGTCAGAGTAAACCCGTTGAAACAAGGGTTTCTCAGGATACCTTAAAAACTGATAAATTAAAAATAGTAAATCTTACTGAAAATGATTCCGTTTTTAGTCTTGATGGTTTAAAACTAAAGGTCTACAAAAAATCGGCTCATGCTTCCTACTATCATGATCGTTTTAACGGAAGAAAAACAGCAAGCGGAGCGCGCTTCAGCAATAATAAATATACTGCAGCCCATAAAAAATTACCCTTCGGTACCAAAGTAAAAGTCACAAACGAAGCCAATGGAAAATTTGTAATAGTTGAGATCACAGACCGAGGCCCATTCGTTAAAACAAGAGAAATTGATTTATCCAAAAGAGCTTTTATGGATATAACCAAAAGTAAAGGAGCGGGAGCAATGACCGTTACAATTGAAACGATTCAAAATTAAAAACTATCCGAAAGTTCTAAACAAACTTTCGGATACTCATTATAATTCCGGTGTGGGTGCCTTCATGGTAATTATTGAATGATATAGCATCTTCAACGTTTCGAAGTGTAAATCCCATACTCGTGGTATATTCTCGATAATTTACAAAAATTTTATCTGCATAGTCTTTTTGAGCCTGATACAGAGTTTCTGAAAGTAATCTTTTGATTTCATCCACTTCCACTTGCGAAACGTCGCCTTCCGGTTTGGTTCCTTTACTGTATTTGGCAATAAATTCTTCAGAAGCCATCGTTGGCAGACCTGATAATTTATAAACCAAAGATTGTTGGGCAGCGATACAATGCGCAATATTCCAAATCAGGTTGTTATTAAACCCTTGCGGGATTTTATTTAATTGTTCTAATGAATGATTGTCTAAAATTTTTAAAAGAATTTCTCTAATCGTTTTTTGTACATCGAAAACTGAATTCATAAATTTATTTTTTTAATAAAATTAGGCAATTTTCAGTTTCAATGGATTTCCTTTGTATTCAAAATAAATATAATTATGAACAAAATATACTACTTAGCTTCTTGTGATACTTGTCGTAAAATCATCAAAAATTTGCCAAAAGACAATAATTTAGTTTTTCATGACATCAAACAAAATCCAATTACTGAAATTGAACTGGAAGAAATGTATCAGCTATCCGGTAGTTATGAAGCTTTATTTAGCAAAAAAGCACAATTGTACAAGTCTTTGGATTTAAAAAATAAAAATTTAACGGAAGCTGATTTTAAAAAATACCTTCTGGAGCATTATACGTTTTTAAGTCGTCCGGTATTTATCATTGACGGCAAGATTTACATCGGTAACAGCCAGCCAAGTACACTGCAGGTTATGAAAGCCTTAGGAGAGAAATAGCCTAAAAATTCTTAGGATTCGATTTGCGTTAGGGATTACTTCACATAATTTTTATTTTTATCGGAGTTCAGTGTATTTCATTTGCAGCGGAAATCCTTTTTTGAGCTTTTTTGCTCTAAAAAGATTATAGCGGATAGCCCGGCCTTTAGGCAACGCCCAAATAGTTTTTAAAACACAGACGTTATAGAACCAGAAAGCATCACTGTTAAGTTTTTTAGTATCTTTGCGCCTTTATACTCAATATATGATACAATCGATGACTGGTTTTGGTAAAGCATCTTTGCAATTGCCTACAAAAAAAATTACGGTAGAAGTAAAATCCTTAAACAGCAAAGGTTTAGATCTGAACGTAAGAATGCCATCAGTTTACCGCGAAATGGAATTAGGTCTGCGTACTTTTATTTCGACAAAACTTGAAAGAGGAAAAGTAGATTTTGCAATTTACATTGAAAGTACTTCTGAGCAGACTTCTACAAAAGTAAATGTTCCGGTTGTAAAAAATTATATTGCCCAATTAAGAGAGGTATATCCCGCTGCCGATGAAACGGAGCTAATGAAAATGGCTGTTCGCATGCCTGACGTTCTAAAAACAGAACGTGAGGAAATCGATGAAGACGACTGGGATCAGATTCAGGTTATCATTGAAGAAGCATTGCAAAATATTTTAACTTTCAGAAAAGACGAAGGAGAATCACTTGAAAAAGAATTCAATCTTCGAATTGGAAACATCCGTCAATATATGGAGGATGCCTTGGCGTTGGATCCGGAAAGAGTGCAGGCTATAAAAGATCGTTTGCAGACCGCAATTTCTGAATTGCAGGTCAATGTTGACGAAAATCGTTTCGAGCAGGAATTGATTTATTATTTAGAAAAGCTTGACATCACAGAGGAGAAAGTTCGTTTAACGAATCATTTGGATTACTTTTTAGAAACAATAAAAGGTACTGAAGCCAATGGTAGAAAACTTGGTTTTATAACTCAGGAAATGGGTCGTGAGATCAATACAATGGGTTCAAAATCAAATCATGCGCAAATGCAGAAATTGGTTGTGATGATGAAGGATGAATTGGAGAAGATTAAAGAACAGGTTTTGAATGTGCTTTAAACTTAATGAAAGCTTTTCTTTTTTCAATCGTCGTTTTATTTAGCTTCCATATTAGAGCTCAAGAGGTTGCGGAAATCAATAAGGTTTTAAAAATACCAGATACGTTAGAATTTGAAAAAGAAATTCGTATTTATAAAGATTATTCCATTACCAATACAATGGAAATATTCAGAATGTATGATAAAGGAAAAAATAATTGGATTGTATATATTTTTTCTTTTTCTAAAACAGATAAAGCTGTAACTAAGATTGATCAAATACAATTTCCTAAAGAGAACATTGAAAAATTAAAACCTAAAAACGCATATCTGATTTGGTTAAATTTACTTCTCTGTAATGTAGAATATTTGCCAAGTCAAAAAGAAATTGATTATAAACTCAAAACTGCTAAGTTAATATCAGAAGATGGAGAATTTGGAATATCTAAAAATAGAAAGCGTGCATTAGATGGGGAATCTTTTAGAATATTCATCAAAAACGGAATTATTAAAAATGATTTTTCTTTTGAAAATCCAGCGTTCTATCAAAAAAATTATCCAACAGTTGACGAATTAATTACGTATAATGAATTACTATCAGTTATAAAAAAAGAGTTTAATCTCTGGAATGACTGATTACATATAAATTAAAGAATGAGCAAAGGAAAATTGATTGTTTTTTCGGCACCTTCAGGATCGGGAAAAACAACTATAGTAAGACATTTACTGAAACAGGAAGATTTGAATTTAGAATTTTCGATTTCAGCAGCTTCCCGTGAGCCACGCGGAGAAGAAGTCAACGGAAAAGATTATTATTTTATTTCGCTGGAAGAATTCAAAAAACACATCAAAGCCGAAGATTTTCTGGAATGGGAAGAAGTGTATCGTGACAACTTTTACGGCACTTTAAAATCGGAAATCGAAAGAATCTGGGCATTAGGAAAAAACGTGATTTTTGATATTGATGTAGCAGGAGGATTGCGTATCAAACACAAATTCCCGCAACAAACATTAGCTGTTTTCGTAAAACCCCCAAGCGTAGATGAATTGAAACGCCGATTAAAAGAACGCTCTACTGAAAGCGAAGACAAAATCAATATGCGAATTGCCAAAGCTTCTGTAGAATTGGCTACGGCACCACAGTTTGACGTTATTATCAAAAATTACGATTTGCCTTTGGCTTTGGAAGAAGCACATCAGTTGGTGAAGAATTTTGTAAATAAATAAGTTATTACACAGAACTACGCAAAGTAAAGCGCAGAGATACACAAAGAACTAATAAATTACTTCGTGCATCTTTGCGAAAACTCTGTGAATCTCTGCGAAACAAACCACATATGAAAATAGGCCTCTATTTCGGAACATACAATCCCATTCATGTTGGTCATATGATAATTGCCAATCACATGGCTGAATTTGCCGATATAGATCAGGTCTGGATGGTAGTTACGCCTCATAATCCGTTAAAAAAGAAAGCCACTTTGCTTGATGACCATCATCGTCTGCAAATGGTGTATTTGGCAACGGAGGATTTTCCAAAAATAAAACCTTCAGATATTGAGTTTAAGTTGCAACAGCCCAATTATACCGTAAATACGCTGGCGCATTTGGAGGATAAATATCCAAATCATGAATTTTCACTGATAATGGGAGAGGATAATTTGAAAACGCTTCACAAGTGGAAAAACTACGAAGTGCTTTTGAATAATCATGATATTTATGTTTACCCGCGCATTTCAGAAGAACCTGAAAATACCGAATTAAAATCACATCCCAGAATCCATATTATTGATGCTCCTGTTGTAGAAATTTCGTCTACTTTTATTCGGAATACTATTAAAAAAGGGAAAAACATCCAGCCGCTTTTGCCTTCAAAAGTCTGGGATTATATTGATCACAACAATTTCTATAAAAAGTAAAACGCAAACTAGTACAAAAAAAGCCTGAATTTTCAATTCAGGCTTTTGAGTCTATAGAAAAATATATTTTACTTTACTTCTGTACCTTCAAAGGTAATTCTGAGATCATTGACATTTACCAGTTCATCCAGTTCATAGATGTTTTTATATCCGTAGCCATACAAGTTGATGTGTGTTGGAATATTCAAAGCCAGCATGACAGGCTTTCTATTGGATAATATCTGTGTTTCGAAATTGTTTTTTGGCTTAGCCATTTTAGAAGCAAAGTCGATTGGATCGCCATCAAAATTATTATTGCAGTAAATCAATATTTTGGTATTGGTATCCGGAATTAATTTAAAAAGATTATCCTGTGTAAAATCGGTAAAATCCAAATGAATAGCGCCTTTTAAATGTTTTCTGTTAAACCGGAAATCAGAACGGCTATCTAAGATTACCACATTTTCTTCTTTGGACATTTTCAAAAAAACATCAAGACTGATCAAACGTTTTTCTCTTTGCTTTTCTAATTCGGAAACCAGATTTTTAAAATCATCGTAGTCAACGAGTGCTTTTGGATAATGGTCTTTCTCTGCCATCTTTTTTGTTTGATTTGAAGTTTGTGAATGAGCAAAGCCGGTTATAAAAAAGTTTCCTGCTAACATTATGAGGGTTGAAATTTTCATAGCTTATATTTTAGATTATTTATAACCGGCTTGGTATTTATGCCTCAACGTTTGCTGTTGTACTGACACGGGCTCTGATATCACTTAAAGACTGCTCTGCTAAAAGTTTTCCATCTCTAAAAACTTCTTTCAATTCACCTTGTTTTTCTTCTTCCCATGAAACATTATCTGTTAATTGATAAACACCATCAACCAAATCAATTTTCATTAGCCCTTTAGCTGATTTCTTAGTTCCGTCATCCGTAATTGGATCTTTGAAGATGGCTCTTCCTTCTCCGTCAACTTCACCGTAAGTCGCTTTCATTGCAAATCCGAAAGTGTCTCTGGTGTTGTACTGATAGGTAAATGAACCGATTCCTAAAACTACATTGGTAGAAGCGAAACCTTTTGCTTTCAAACGTTCGCAAATTTGAGTCGCTCTTGCTACCGTAATACTATCGCCGTAAATAGCACCAATTTGAGGTACAAGCTCTTTGTAGCCTTTAGCGTTAGTTGTACCTCCAAAAACATCCCAAAGCAGCTCAATTACACCTTTCTTTTCTTGTTCGTTTTTTCCAGTCGGATTTCCGCAGATAATATCAACCGGATCACCACTGTCAGGGCGAATAACCACTTTACCTTCTCGGGCAATAATATCTTCTTTTAAACGCGGTAAATAATCGGTTAATACTTTCCATAAATCCCAGGTGTCAGATACGATGGAAACAATTCCTTTTGGATACACTTCGGTAACTAATCTTTTAAAGGTTTCACATTCTCCTTCCGTAGTTCCCATACACATTACAGAATGCTCTGTTGCAGCCACAGAACCTGCGATTAATTCGGTATCTGAATTGGCGTTGTAATATTCTTCAAAGAAATCAATGGCCGGAATCGTATCAGATCCTGTAAAACTCAATAAATGTCCGGCTGCAGAAGTTATGGCTGCTTCGATTCCGCCCATTCCTCTCATTGAGAAATCATGTCCCTGCCAGTTTACAAAATCAGGTACAGATGAGGTTTCATCTGCATATTTATCTAATACTTTTCTGTATTCTCTTGCGATGGTAGCAGAGTTACAAGGCAGCCAAATAACGGCAGAAAGCAACGTTTCAAAATAATTTGTCAACCAGAAAAATTCCGGAATCGTATTGTACATGGTAAACATCGGCACTCTCAAAGGCACACTTGCACCTTCCGGCAAAGCTTTAAACACCATTGGGATATAGCCTAAGTCGTGAAGATCTTCGATATGTTTGGTACCAACCTGGTTTTCGCCCAGATAATTATTGATTCGGCGTGCGTATTTTTTAACGACTTCTTCTTTTGGCTGTTTGAAGAAATACGCGTCAAAATCATGGATAATATATTTTTTGATGAAATACTGCAATCCGAAAAACACGACTTCATCAAGACCTTCAATTCTTGATTTTCTTGGTGTCCAGTTAGAATATACTAATGTGGTTTTGTCTGGGTATTGTCTTCTGTGGTCAACTTTGTAACCATCTGTTAGTAATAGTGGATTCATATATTTTATTAGTTAATTTATAAATTATTTTTAAGTTCAAAAATCGATATATTTTACGGGAACTTCATCAGTCAGCCAAACATTATTTTCGGATAAATAAAATTTAAATCCGTCCTTGTGCATTTCTCTACTTCTAATAGTCAAAATTTGAGGAATTCCTCTTCGACTGCCAACCTTTACTGCCGTTTCTCTGTCTTTTGAAAGATGCACATGCTGACGGCTCATTCTCTGAAGTCCTTCATTTTTAATGTTTTCCAAGAATTTCTCCACAGTTCCGTGATATAAAAAATCCGAAGGTTCTGTCTCTTTCAGATTTAATTCAACCGAAATCGAATGTCCCTGACTTGCCCTGATTTTTGTTTTATCTTCATTAAAGGCAAAACGTTTCTTATCATTGTTTTCTACCACATAATCTAAAAGTTCAGTAGTCATTTGATTTTGGCCTCCTTTGTTGTTGCATTTTAGAATTAATTCCGTAATATCTGCCCAACCGTTTTCGTCTAATTTTAATCCGATAGTTTCAGGCGAATGTCTCAGTACCAGACTCAGGAACTTGCTGACGCTTTTTGCTGTTTTTTCATTCATGATTCAAATTTTCTAGCAGGTTCTTATAAATTTGATAATTCTCATCATCAAAACAGACAAATATCACTTTTTCTATTTTTGATGATTTATCAAAGTTTAGAACTGCTTTTATTGCAATTTCTGCTGCCTTGTCTTTTGGGAAATGATAAATTCCGGTGCTAATATTTGGAAAAGCAATCGTTTTGATGTTGTTATGCAAAACCAGTTCTAAACTATTTGTATAACAATCAGCAAGTAATTTAGATTTTTCTTCTTTATCACCATTCCAAACCGGACCAACAGTATGAATTACAAATTTTGAAGGCAAATTACCAGCCGTTGTTATCACTGCCTCTCCCGTTTTACATCCGCCTTGTTTATTCCGAATGTGAATACATTCATCTAAAATAGCTTTTCCTCCTTTTCTGTGAATTGCTCCATCAACACCGCCTCCGCCAAGCAAAGAAGTATTGGCTGCATTTACAATTGCATCAACTTCAATTTCTGTTATATCTGCTTTAAGAAGTTCTATTTTCATAATCAATCTATTTTAATTCATCCCTAACTTCCATCAAAGCAAAACCCAAAAGATTCAAACCTCTCCATTTTTCAGGATTTAAAACATCTTTGTGATCACTAGCCATTCCTATTCCCCAAATAGCATCGACCGGGCTTGCTTCTACTAAAACCCTTTCTTTTGTATTTAGTAAAAAAGTTTTTAACTCAGGATTCTGACTGAATTTATGATAATTCCCTTCTTTCACAATGTCAAATCTGGCAGCTAACCAAAGAGTTTCATTATAATTCTTCACTTCCCGACCTAACTTTTTGGCTTCAGCAGGAGAATTAGCTTTAATGATTTTTGCTAAAACTTCATCATCTTTAAACAATTCTGCTTTTTTTGCCATCATCCAGTGTTCTGCGGTTTTGTAAATCACTTTATCAACTTCAAAAGAGCTTAGCCACCATTGACTGAAACAGGTTTTCGAAACACTTCCGTCTTTATTGGGCTGATGTCCCCAGAAAAATAAAAATTTACTTTCTGTGGCTATATTTTCTATATTATATTTCATTTTTCTTTATTGATACAAAGAAGTTATCTGTTTGAAATCTTTAGAGTCCGGTGAAAAGGATCCGTAAATTTTATTGAAATCAGTTGTTAGCTTTTCAAATTCATATTCTTTTTCTAACTGATCCATGCAGGTTACAACCAAATTCCTTTTTGCATTTAAACTGTAAGCTGCATCTAACTTTAAACTATAATTTAAAAGTTCATAATCTAAATCGCCGGTTCGAAATTCTTTCTGAAAATCATTGTAAACACAGGTTTCTTCTTCGTTGTTTTTTAATTTCAGTTCTCTTTCATTTGCCATCCAGCCACTTCCATGTCGGGTTGAATAACTTCTTGTAACATAATATATTTCAATAGTTGTAATTTTTAATTTCTGGCAGATTTCAGATGCATTTTTTGAAGTTGTATTGGCATACGTTACATTCGGAAAAACACCGTGATCCATGTCAAGTAAAATTCCCTGGCTTCCTTCAAAAATCAGGTTTTCGTATTTTCCTAAAAAACTGTAATCGCTGATATTCCATTTTATTTTATCGATGATTTCCACATAATGTTCTACTTCTGCATCGATTTCACTTTCATTTAAAAAACCGTAGTAATAAGCGATTTTTTCTAGTTTCTCTAAAAGCATTTGCCTTGGCGCGATCAAATCTATCGCAAATAATTTATACTGACCTTCATTTCGTTTCATAGTGGCTCCAACACCTTTCCCGCAAGTTCCGTGATCCAGGTTTCTAACGTTGTTTCTGTTTTGCCAAACATCAAATGGTGTTGTTATTTTGGCTAACGGATGAATATGAAGTTCCACATTTCCCCCTTTTGCTTCAAGTTCTTCTCTTTCATTGAATAAAAAAACCGGATGAATCGTGCAGTGTTCACTAAAATAAGAAGGCAATCCCCGAAGCGCTCCGCTGGCAAAACTCGAATGAATGTGTTTTTTGCCGTCAATCATTACGGTATGCGCTGCTTGCTGCCCACCTGAAAACCGAATAACTATAGATTCAGGATTTTGTTTCGCCAGAAAATCTGTTGTAATTCCTTTTCCTTCATCACCAAATCCTAAACCTATAACTATTTGAGCTTTTTTCATGTCTAAAGCATTTCTATATTATCTAATCCCTCAAGCGGAATTGTTCCCAATCCTAAACCAGAACTTTTATGTTTATCACAAATGATTTTCTTGATTACATTCGGGATTTCCCTGTGATCTTCAATAGACAAACAATTTTGTCCCAGTAATTCCTTCCATGCCACATTGGCTCTTACCGCCTGATCAGAATGTAATACACTGATGTGATACACTTCATAACGTTTTTGAGCTTCTTTTAATAATTCTAGAGCTGTATACGTTTGTTGTCCCTCACCCATAATTTCCTTTATGGCAGATGCCGGAAGTGTCCCTAAATTTGGTTCATCACCAACGGTAAACAACAATCCTTTTTGACCTCTTTTTTCAAAAGCATCTGTTTTGGTATGAAAAGCGGCAAAATACCACGCCAGAAGATAACTTTCCCCGCCATTTCCTCCGCCTCCGGATTCAATGTACGTTCTGGTCAGCCACATATCCAATTCTTCATCGCCGGATTCAAATTGTCCAACCTGAAGCGGAAACCTGTCGCATTCGTGATCCCCAATTCCTAAAAACAAAAGTGCCGGATCCGGAACGCCGCCCTGAATGATTCCTCCCATTAATTTTGGCAATCCTTCCTTGATCAGTTCGTGCGGAATATGCCCCATACTTCCCGTAACATCCAGTCCTAAAATAATCGGAACTGAATTAGGATGAACAGCTGAATCTCTGGCCTCTCGAAAAGTAATGCCGTTGGGATTCATAGATTCATGCGCCATTCGCAATGAATTTTGCGTGAAAATTTCACTTGCTGATTTTTTTCCGTAACCTGCTGCTTCGGCTCTGCTTAAACGAGCGCCTAAATCGTATCTTGTACCTCCCATGATTAAAATGTTTTACCAAATAAATATTCGAATCTCTTTTTTGTCACTTCAAACTGAATATTTAAATTTCTGATTGTTAATGATAATTCCATATCTTTTTGCACAAATGCTTCTGGTTGAAAGTCAGCAAAAGTCAAACTGTTTTTGTCAAGCGGACTAATGTCAATCAAACCTTCCTGCTCTCGTTCGAGCCTTTTGATTTTTAATTCAATATCTTCGACTCTTCTTCTGTAAATTAATTCAGAATCTTCACCAATTGTTTTGGCTCTGTCTTCTCTAATCTGATCATTGTTTCTTTTTAAAGATTCAATAAATCTTGGTTTTAAATCGTCACTCATGGTTTTGTGGTTTATTGCTAATAGTTTTTAGTTGATGGTTTTTATTGGTCTTTCTAACCGGAACTTTTTAAATTAATAGATCAAGTCCAATAACCTGAACACTTTCACCTTCAAAATCTTTTACAGAATTTGTTGTAAATATTTTGTCAAAACAATTTAAAACTTCAAAACCTTTGTTGAAAATTCCATGGCTTACCGCCAAATATAGTTTTCCGGCATTTTTGTTTTTTAATTCTTCGGCTAAGCCCACAAAAGTGCCGCCGCCGTCGCAAATGTCATCTACAATTAAACAATCGATTCCATTTAAGTCATCTTCATATACTTTAAAACCAGATAATCTTCCTGTTTTTACGTCGCGGCTTTTACTGCATTCTACGACATCAACTCCTCCTAAAAACTCAGACACTTTGTAGATTTTTTTAAGGGCGCCACCATCCGGAGAAATCAATTTTACGTTTTCGCCGATGACTTTTAGAACTTGTTGAATAAAAGTATGATTCGGAATCACTTCGCAATTGTTTACCAAAGCTGGTGTAACCTCAGAATGGGCATCGAAAACAAAAACCTTATTCAGTTGAAGTCCGTTTATAATATCGGCATACACTTTTACAGAAAGAGATTCCCCTTTTATCATCACGCGATCTTGTCTGGCAGCCGGGAAATACGGAATAAAAAGATCGATAATTTTTACATCCATTCTGCGCAAAGCATCTACTGTGATACACAATAATCCCAAATCGGTGAATGAATTTAATCGGTGTGTGATCGTGACTTTTTGAGTTGCATCAAAATCAGGATTGATTTTAATGTGAGGTTCGCCTCCAGAAAAGGTAAAACTTTGAAACTGTATTTCTTTTTGATTTTGAAATGGAGTGAATTTTGGGTCTAGGTTAAGTATCATAGTTTATTAGTTTGCGTTAATTATACGCAAATATAGAATTATATTTTTGATTAACAATTTATTTTGTGTAAAAATTACGCAAACTTTATTTCGAAGTGAAAGCCTTTTTTTATTAATTCATTGTATTTCAGTTTATTGAATTTAAATAATTTTGCAGGTCGCCCACTTTTTGAGGATCCAAATTGTTCTGTTTCTTCAATAATGTCAAAACTTAATATTTTTTTTCTGAAATTTCGCCTGTCAATTTCTTTCTCCAAAATCGTGCAGTATAAGTTTTCAAGTTCCGAAAACAGAAATTCTTTTGGCAGTAAGTCAAACCCAACTGGTTCATAGGTGAGTTTTGCTTTTAGGCGATTTATTGCTTTTTCGAGAATATTTTTGTGGTCAAAAGCTAAGGGCGGGACTTCATTAATATTAAACCATTGAACATTATCTGCATCTGAGTCGGCTTTGATTTGTAATTTTGAAGGATCTACCAATGCAAAATAAGCTACCGAAATTACGCGGTTTCTGGGATCCCGATTCACATCATCACCAAAAGTAAAAAGCTGTTCAAAATAATTGACTGTAACATTGGTTTCTTCTTTCAACTCCCTTTTTACGGCTTCCTGCAATGATTCTTCATTTTGAACCAAACCACCAGGCAAAGCCCAGTAGGATTCTTGTGTTCCGAATTTCTGCTGTATTAAAAGTATATACAATTGATTATTCTGGTATCCAAAAACGATTGCATCAACAGCAACTTTTATATTCTGTTTTTCAGTCATATTCTAAATGCGTAAGATTTACACAAATATAAAGTTTTATATTTCTCACGAGAATAATTTAAAGTATAACTCAAAACATTACTAAAATGTATTTAAACTGCATGACAAATTTAATGTGAAACAGATTATCAATACTCATCATTTTTGATGATTTATCAATCTGTTATTATTTTAAGTAGATAAAGCAATTCTTATTTCATTTGCAATAGTGTCAAAAAATGTTTTCATATTATTATTTTTTGCGGCCAATAGATAAACATATTGTTCGGGAACATGAAAGCTGTTCCATACCAATTGCAGTTTGTTTTGCTGAATAAACCTTCGCGCATTGCAATTCCACGTCACGGCAACACCTGAATTTTTAGAGAGCATTTCCAGCATTTCAAATTCGGATGGGATGATATAATTCGGAACCATGGAAGGTCTTTTTTTATGGAAAGCATGAAGCCAGAATAATTTTATATGTGGAATTCTCGCATCATGTGAATACCATTTTTGCTCGTTCAGCCATTGTTCAGCTTTAGTAAAATTATCTGATTTCAGGTTTTGACGAAGTTCAGCGATGTCCAGGTTCGTTGGTCCAACCATTACCAGTTTAATTTTGGCAACAGTTTCCTGAATAGTATCAAACGTATCATATTTTTGGGAAACAATGGCAAAATCCAGTTTTTTAGAATCTACTAATGAAAAGAGAGTGTCATCATCTGCAAATGTAAAATCTATTAAATCAAATTTTTCAATTAAACTATTGCCAACGCAGCTGAAAAGATGTTTTGAAACACCAATAGAAATTAATCGGGTAGCATCTTCAGCTTTTGCCCTAAAGGTAGTTTCTACATTTTCAAGACGATCCAATGCATCTATGATTAAGTTATTCAATAACTTAGCATATTCGGTTGCTTCAACCCCTTTTGACTTTCGAATGAATAATTTATTGCCCACATGAGCTTCCAGCATTGAGATTTGCTGACTAACAGCTGGCTGACTCATAAATAATTCCTTTGCAGCAATCGAAAAATTACCATTTTTATAAACTGCTTTAAACGTTCTGTACCATTCTAAGTTTACCATGATATAGTTTTATTTATAACAAACATAGTTTATTTTATTTTTACAAATATCACTTAAGCCGTAAATTTGTTTAAAATTAATCAAATGAACAAAATAGCAATATTTG
>CBFGNY010000002.1:0-92756 GCA_965650235.1 uncultured Flavobacterium sp.
TATTTTTTGATAACTGTCATCATTAAAAACAACTTTTTTCTTGCTTTCATAATTGGTCGCCGCGCTCGCACGACTGTGAAAAAACGTCAGTCCGCCAATATTATGTTCTTTGATTAAACGTTCGGTTTCCTGAATATTTTCTTCGGTATCGTTGATGAAAACGGCGGGAAAGAAAAATTGTCCTATTCTTTGTCGTAATGCTTCGGCTGTCATTTTCATTATTATAAAGTCTTTTTCATGCAGACACTATTA
Source organism: uncultured Flavobacterium sp. (assembly GCA_965650235.1). Lineage (GTDB taxonomy): Bacteria > Bacteroidota > Bacteroidia > Flavobacteriales > Flavobacteriaceae > Flavobacterium. The sequence goes on from CBFGNY010000002.1 coordinate 253, forward strand.
TCAATTTGTTCGTAAGGCGGATAATTTGGAATTATAGTGTAACCTTGTTTTTGGTATAAATTAATCGCTTCGGGCTGATTTTTTCCGGTTTCGAGAATGGTGTAAGTATAGCCAACTTCTTTTGCCCAAATTTCCAGTTCTTTTAAAACGGCTGATGCAATTCCTTTTTTGCGATGATCCGGATGAACATACATTCTCTTGATTTCAGTCCTGTCACTTTCTTTTTCACGAAAAGCGCCACAACCAACCGGAATATCATTTTCGTAATAAACAACAGCATGCCTTATTTTATCCGTTTTATTAAACTGATTGTAAAAGGCATGATCTTCTCCGTCTCTGATGGCTAAATCCTGATCTAATAAAGCAACAAGATTTATAAAATCAATATCGTCTGAATTTGTTCGTTTTAAAGTAATCATGATAGAATTGCGAAAGTATTTTTATTTCAGTTTAGCCTTTTTTTGTTTAGCCAATTGTTTTTTGGTTTCAATTGCTTTTTCCAGTCGGTTTTTGAAACGAAAGAGTTTTGGTAATCCTTCTAATCGGTCTTCGAGCGTAATTTCTTCAAAAACTATAATAGCTTTTTCGAGAACCCGAATTTCATTTTCAATATCATTGTTGTTTTTATAGATTGTTGCCAATCGATCATAAGGATGATTTCCTTTGAAGCCTTCTGCAACATTTTCTTCATACAGCTCAATTGCTTTTTCAAGATTTCCGGATTTTTCGAACTCGCTTCCTTTCAGATTGCGTTCAGCCTGCAAATTTTCATTGATTTCCATAGGTAAAAGTTTGATTTGGGGTTAAACTTCTTCTGTTTTTTTTCCGAAATCTTTTGGAAAGATTAAAAAGCGTGATAAAATAAGACCCGGAATTGTAGCCAGCAAAACCCAGATAAAGAAGTTTTGATAGCCTAAATATTGTTGTATATAACCGCTTACCATTCCCGGAAGCATCATTCCTAATGCCATAAATCCAGTTGCGAGTGCATAATGTGCTGTTTTTGATTCTCCTTCGGCAACATGTATTAAAAACATCATGAATGCGGTGAAACCAAATCCGTATCCGAATTGTTCCAAAATTACAACAGCATAAATATAATAAATTGATGTTGGATGGAAAAAAGCCAATAGAATAAATCCTATAATGGGAAGGTGCATGGCAAGAAACATGGGGAACATCCATTTGGTAAGTCCTTGTTTCGAAATTGCGATTCCGCCTAAAATTCCGCCTAAGGTTAAAGCTCCAACACCAAAAGTCCCGTAAATTATTCCAACAGCTTCGGTATCTAATCCCATTCCGCCTACTTCCTTTGCGTCCAATAAAAAAGGACTTAACATTTTAAGAAGCTGTGATTCTCCTAGCCTGAAAACCAGAATAAAAGCCAATACTAATCCAATTTGTTTTTTCTTAAAGAAACTTGCAAATACAGTTAAAAAGTTTTGATTATGATGTGCTTCTTTATTGTTTTCTATAGCGTTTATTTCTGTTTTTGGCGTAAAAATAAAATTATAAAGCGTAATAAATACCATTAACAAACCAACGGCAATCATCGTGTACGACCAGGCTTTTGTATTGTCTCCGTATTTGTGTTCCAGATATCCGGCAAACAAAACGATTAATCCGTTTCCTGCCAAAAGTGAAAGTCGGTAAAAAGTACTTCTGATTCCGAGGAAGAAAGATTGCTGTTCTTTTCGCAATGCCAATAAATAAAAACCATCGCTGGCAATGTCATTCGAAGCCGAAGCAAAAGCAGCAACCCAGAATATCGCCAAAGTCATGATAAAAAATCCACTGGTTGGAATTGTAAAACCGACTAGTAAAAAGGCGATTGAAATCAGCAGCTGCATCGATAAAAACCATTTCCTTTTGGTTCCGTTCAATTCAATAAACGGGCTCCAAAGCGGTTTTATAACCCAGGGTAAATACAATAAACTGGTGTAAACGCCAATGTCTTCATTAGAGATTCCGAGATTTTTGTACATAATCACCGAAACCGAGATTATAACGGCGTATGGCAGTCCGGATGCAAAATTTAGAAGCGGAATCCAAAACCAGGGTTTATTGTCTTTATTATCTGTTTTCATCAGGTTGTGCTGGGGAATAGATTTTAAATGTCTTTTTTAAGTCGATAATAGTTGGTGTACTTTCGTTTGCAAAATAGTCAATAAATGTCACAGCACAAGCTTTATACTGATTCATTTTTGCGGCCGGAACTGAAAATGAAATGGTCCCTGTATTTTGGCATACTGGTACCTTTTCAACAATTTGTCTGGCGTCATTAATATCGATTTTCGAAATATGTTCAGCTCCGTAAACCACCATATATCTCACTTTTGTATTAAAAGGATATTTGATATTAAACGAATACTTCATGCTGTCTTTTGCATATTCATTCACTACCGGAGTATCGATAATAATGTGTTTTAAATTGGGAACCGCAGCCGGAAGGGCAGGATATAGGTATTGGTTTTCTTCTAAATGGCGTGCAATGTCAAAGTTGTTATTCATGAACCATTTGGCACTGAAATAAGCACTTCCGCTTACGTTTTTGAAACTCCTCAAATAATCAATCTGATTAGGGATTTCAGACATGAAATTCCAGCTTTTGTCACTGTCAGTCCTGATTTTATAAGTAGCGTGGCCTATGTAAATTGCTGTGTTGTTTGAATTCTCAGACCACCATTTTACTAATTTCGAATAATTTGCCACACGATTATTCATGCTCCAATACAACTGAGGCAGGATGTAGTCAATCCATTTTTGATCCATCCATAAAATTGGATCAGCGTATAGATCATCATAATTAGAAGTGGACTGCGTCTCAGAACCTTTTGGATCTACCGATTTATTTCGCCAAACCCCAAACGGACTGATTCCAAACTGAACCCACGGTTTACTGGCTTTTATAGTCGTAGAAATCGTGTGCACAAAATTGCTCACATTCGCACGGCGCCAGTCGGCAAGCGATAAACCATTTCCGTATTTTTTGTATGATGCGTTGTCGTTAAAAACTTTTCCCGGAACAGCGTACGGATAAAAATAATCATCAAAGTGAATCGCATCAATATCATATTTATCAACCACTTCTTTCACTACTTTGGTCAAATGTGACTGAACTTCAGGCAAAGCCGGATCATAATATAATTTTCCGCCGTATTCAATCATCCATTCCGGGTGTTTGAAAATATCGTGATTTGGACTCAATTGCTGTTTGTTTAAATCGAAAGTCGCTCGGTATGGATTCATCCAGGCGTGAAATTCAAAACCTCTTTCGTGCGCTTCCTCGATCATCCAGGCCAAAGCATCGTAATAAGGGAGTGGAGGCTGACCTTCTCGGCCGGTTAAAAATCGTGACCACGGCGCTAGTTCAGTGGGATAAAAAGCATCACCCACACTTCGAATCTGAACGATTACGGCATTGTAATTCAGTTTTTTATACGCTTCTAAAATCTCGATATAGTCTGCTTTTTCTTTTTCAACACCGTCAATGGCTGTTTTTGGCCAGTCAATGTTTACGACAGTTGCAATCCAGACACCTCTAAATTCGTTTTTAGGATGTTTGGTTTTTTCCTGCGAATTGACGTTCCATCCAAAGAAAAATAAATATATGATAGAGAATATTAGGTGCTGATTTTTATGCATTTCAATCTTTTTTTAACAGAAACCAAAAATAGTTTTTTTAGCTGATTATCGTAAATAATTAAGTGATTATAATTTTAACGGTATTTATTTGAATTTCATATATTTTTTTTGCCACGAATTGCACTAATGTTCACTAATTTTTTTGCTCAATGTTCGACAAGAATAATTTTTGGCAATCTTTTTTATACACATAGAAGCATAGTTTTCTTGGCTTATAAAGGCATTTTATTTGTTTGAAAAATACATCAGCTATGTGCTTCAATTTTTTTCTACAAATTAAAGATTAAAACATTCAATACTAATCTATTTTTTTACCACAAATTGCACAAATTCCCACTAATTATTTTCACAATATCAAGCAAAAAATTTGCGAAAATTTGTGTAATTTGTGGTGGACTTTTTTTTTCAAACAGAATGATTAATCCTTAATCTGTGGTATGTTTTTAATAATTCGTGGCAAACCCTACTAATCCGGAAAAGAAATTTTCCCCATTGTGACAGAAGGAATTCCTTTGTTGGTACCAAAATTATAATTTCCGCCGGCAACCGTTTCATTGGCTAAAATCGCAAATAAAACTGCTTCTTTCGCATCGCTTAAAATGCCCAGATCATCGCTTTTTTGAAATTCGCAAGGCAATAATTCTTTTAACCATTGCACCAATAAAGGATTGTTTGTTCCGCCTCCCGACATATACACTTTGAATTCCTCAATTGGTGTTCCAGTGTTTTTTACCACAAACTGAATCGCTTCTGCAATGGTCTCTGCGCTCAGGCGTGTTAAAGTAGCCAGCAAATCTGGTACCGAAATGTTTTCGAGATTCGTTTTTGAAAGTGCCGAATCAACAAAACCTTTATTGAACAATTCCTGACCGATGGTTTTTGGAAAGCTTTTCCGGAAGAACGCATCGTTTTTTAGTTCCGACAAAAGGGTTTGATTTACGGTGCCGCTTTGGGCGATTTCGGCATCTTTATCGTAACTTTTTTCAGGAAAAAAGTGTTTGGTGTAAATGTCAATTAAGGTATTGGCAGTTCCGGTATCGGTTACGAAAACTTCCTCGGCGTTTAGGGAAGCAGGTAAATACGTGAAATTCGCGATTCCGCCCATGTTGAGCATGATTCGGTTTTCGCCTTTTTTGCTGAACAACAAATAATCACCATAAACCGCCAAAGGTGCGCCTTCGCCACCTGCAGCAACATGTTTTTGCCTGAAATCGGATAAGGTTATAATTCCGGTTTTTACGGCAATATGATCACCGTCGCCAATTTGTAAAGTCGCATTGGGGAATTTTTCCTGCTGATGCAAAAACTTTGGAGCATGCAAAACCGTTTGTCCGTGCGAGGCAATTAAGTCGACTTCGTGCGCGGGAATATTCCATTTTTGAAGACAATCGTTGACCAGACCGGCGTGCAAAAAACCGATCCATTCGTTTAGTAAAGCCAAATGCTGAAAATCGATTGTTTTCTGGGCAAACACTTTGCGGATTTCGATTTTAATGTCTTCGATATAATTGATGGTTTCGAATTCCAGAATTTTTACAGCAGTATTTTCGCCCGCACCAGAAATAGCACAAAGCGCAATATCAAGCCCGTCAAGCGAAGTTCCGGACATTAAACCTATTATTTTTCGGGTCTCTTTTTGAGCGATTGCATAAAGAGCACTTATATTTTTATTCATTAAAAGAATGTTTTAAGAAAGTGTTGTATTTGGTAATACTAAAATGGGATTTATTTGGGGATAAATTTAGGCAAAGTTGGGGGATTTTTTTGGTTTGGGAAAAACAGGTAAATATACGTGTAGTTTAGTTTTTATTTATTGCTACACTTGTTTGAAATAAATATTTAATAGGATTATGGTTTTCCGTAAAAAGTAGAATTATGAATGCGGATATTTGTTTTTAGATTTATTTTAAGAATTTCGGAAGTAACTGAATTTTGATTATTAGAAAAAGTCAATTTCACAATTCCCAAAAGAATTTATTTGTATTAAAAATTATAAAAAATTATGACTGAAAAATTTTGTTTAGAAATAGATTATATGCCAGTCGGAAATGGTTCGCGAAGTGGGGATGCCATAGCACTTAGATTTGGAGAATGTGAAAGTGGGGTGTGGAAAAATCAAACTGTATTTGTAATAGATGGAGGAAATGAACAAAGTGGTAAAGCTTTGGTAGATCATATACGAAATGTATATAATACAAATATTGTAGATCGTGTAATTTTAACTCATCCAGATGCAGATCACGCTTGCGGATTGAAAATTGTAATTCAAGAATTACAAGTAAAAAAAATATGGATGCATCGTCCGTGGAATCACTGGGATGATATAAAAGATTCTATAGTTGATGGAAGAATAACAAAAAATAGTTTTGGTGAAAGGATGCAGGTGGCATATCAATATGCATATAATATCGAGAAATTAGCAATAGAAAAAGATATCGAAATATTTTCACCACATCAAGGAAGCAGTTATACCAATAATAGTGAGGATATATTAACTGTTTTAGGTCCAAGCAAAGAACTCTACTTAGCATTAATACAGGCTTCAGGAAAAACACCAGATATGGCAATGTTTGAAAGCACAAGGACATATAGTACATCTGATAAAAAAACTGTTTACGAAGATATGTCTTTTGAAACTGAGAATTTGGCGGATACAGATATACCAACTTCAGCAGAGAATGATATGAGCCTTATTTTATTGCTTACAGTTGGAGGTGAAAAAATACTATTTACTGGTGATGCAGGAACACAGGGTTTGTATAAAAGCATACAATACGCTACTTCTAATCAATTGTCTTTAAAGGATTTAAGCTTGTTACATGTCCCTCATCATGGTAGTAGAAGAAATTTGTCAAAAGGCATTTTAAAATATATACATGCAAGATATTGTATTATTTCATGTGCTAAAGAAGGATTTCCTAAACATCCATCTCCAATAGTTACTAATAGCTTAATAAGACGAGGAATGGTTCCTTATTGTACACAAGGAATTCTTTTAAATTATCGTTCTTATTTAACACCTTCAAGGAAAGATGTTTCTCCTTCATCAGCGTTCCCATTTATTAACAATGTACAAATACCAATAGAGATATGAACTGGGGAATTGACGAATATTCTATTAAGGCAAGATTTTATCCATCAATCATTGTATTAATTCCAATGATTTCATTAGCAATATATTATTTAACAAATTTTGAACTATATTATCATTATTTAACTGCACTTTCTGTTGCTGGATTGTTTACATTTATTCTGGCTCAATTAGGTCGTGATAGAGGAAAAATTAAAGAGGTGCAATTGTTTCAATATTTTGGAGGAAAACCAACAACACAAATTCTTAGACATAGAGATGCTTTTCTAGATACAAATACTAAAAAACGTTATCACTCTATTTTATCTCAAAAACTTGAACTGCGAATGCCAACAGAAATTGAAGAAAACGATGATGCTTTAAATGCAGATGGAATTTATGACAGTTGCGCAAAATATATGATTTCAAAAACAAGAGATACAAATGCTTATTATCTACTGTTTAAGGAAAATATTAGTTATGGTTTTCGACGTAATTTATGGGGAATGAAATCTTGGTCTATCATTATAATTATTATTACATTATTTATTCATCTGATTTTTGCTACTAATATTTTTTCAGATTTTATTTTTACGGAATCTGAAATAGGTCTAATAGCTTTTTTATTTTTTTTATTACTTTTCTGGATATTTATTATTACTCGTAATTGGATAAAAATAGCTGCATTTGCATATGCAGAAAGACTTTATGAAAATCTAAATAATAGCTAAATTTTAAGTAAAAATATTGTTGGGGCAGTAAATAAATAGAGAAGCGTAACAGTTTTAAAAAAAAAGCTAGTAAAGCACTAGTATTAATTAATTTCAAAAATATGATATTCAATATATATTACATTAATTTTCCTAAAGTCTACGAAATTAAAATGATGCTTAGCAATGTTATTTCTTTAAGTAAAGAAATATCTAAAGATCATAATCTTGAAGGCGATGTATCATTAAAAGCAAAATTCGGATTAAATTTTATGGACTTGTTTAAGTTAGGTGACATTGAATCTGGTGGAAATGTTAAAGGTTCAAATTCAAAAAAAGTTTTAGAGACTTTTGAAATTAAAACAACCAAATCTGTTATTTTGGATGATGTTGTAAAAAATAGCAATACGATTACTTCCTTTGAAAAAATTGAAGAAGGAGAGCTCATTAAATTAGATAACATAAAACTTTCCCTTGAGAACGAAATTGAGTTGAGAATGGTTAAATTCATGAATGGCGGTGCTTTCAAAGATTTAGTTGCACCTGGTACTAATGGAATGGATATGAATAATATTTTTAATTCAATGTTTAAAGATTATGCTTATAAAATTAAAGGTGAAAATGAAAAGCTAGATAATAAAATTCTGTTTAAAATTCCTTTGACATTTGAAAATGAATTTGAAAGTTCTTATAGCGTAGATGATTTATTTGTAGGAAAGGTTTCTGTAGTTGGACTCTATAAAGGAAAAATAAAAGTCGACGATTTAAAGAATTCTTTTGAATATTTTCAAGAGGTTGGTCAGCTTCAGAATTCCTTTAATATTAACAAAGATGATGAAGAAATACAGGATAGTCATTATTCTACTCAAAATGTAAATAGCACTCCTTTTGATTTTAAAAGTTCTGGAGATGGTAATGATTATCATTATATTGACTTGTTGGCAATAGTTCAAAACGTAAATATTTCATCAAAAAACAACTAGTAAATGAGGTCAGAGCTATTATTTTATGAGAGAGATGATTTTTTTGATTATAGAGAATTAAAGTACAGTGAAGGTTATTCTATTGTTACTGTTTCTAAATTCATAAAAGATAATGAGCTGATTCATGAAGTGGATCCAGAAACTGAAATTGTTGATCTTTCAGTTCTTTCAGAATATGTTAGTCTTCAATTATTACCAGAGCAAATACTGCCACTATTTGATGATGAAATTATTTTTATTGCTGATAAAAAGCATAAAAAAGTTTTATCATATGAATTACGATTTCTTTTTGAAACTTTTAATGATGTAGAAAAAAGTTACTTAAACAAGGAGGTTAATTTAGATAATGATTCAAATGAAATAAAACCAAAGAAAAGGCATAATAAAATTATTGACTTAGATAATGAAGATATTGTAAAGTTTTTTGAAAATTTTAAAGAAAAGTTATACGGACATCCTAAATTCAAAAATGATTTAGAAGAAGAAATAAATACTTTTAGAATTTTTAATAAGTTAGGAGAGCATAAAATACTTTCTTTATTTTTGATGGGAGATTCCGGAGTTGGTAAGACGGAAGTAGCAAGAACAATGTTTAATTGCCTTAATGGGAAAAAGAAATTAGCTAAAATAAATTTTGGTAATTATAGTAATGAATTCTCCTTAAGTTCATTAATTGGGTCTGCGCGAGGATATACGGGTAGTGATGATGGCGAAATATTTATGAAAGTAAGAGATACTGATGTTGGTATTCTTTTAATTGATGAATTTGAAAAATCAAATGCTTCTTTATTTAACTATTTTTTAGATGTTTTGGAAAGCGGTAAGATGACAAGTTCATTAGGAGATGAAATTGACCTTAATGGTTTTATTATTGTTTTTACTTCGAATATTAGTAAAGAGGATTTTCCTAAAAGAATTTCTCCGGAACTTCGATCACGATTCGACTATAAATGTATGTTTACGCTACTTAGTAATGAAGACAAACAAAAATATATAGAGTTTAGAGTTGAAAGACTAGTAAAAAAAGTCAAACAAGAATACAATATTGAATTTCCAGATGACACTATTAATTATTTTAGAAGATTGATTAATGTATCCAAATACAAAAATATGCGTGACATAAATAAACAAATAAAAAGAGTGTTTCTGAAGTATATAGAAGATAATAATTACATTGATATTGAACATGAAGAAGTTGATTCGGTATCAAAATTTAGTATTGGTCGCAAAATTATAAATTTATTTAAATAATATAACCCGATAGCACAGATTTGCAATCCGTGCCCATCCCGATAGCGAGGATTTGCAATCCGTGCCCACCACGATTAAACATAAGAAAAGCCAAAAAAATATACTTTGCGGGCACGGATTACAAATCCGCGCTATCGTTGTATCAATTAGGATAAAAAAGACTATTATCAGCTGATTGAAAAATATTTTTCTTAAATTAGAGAAACAATTAAATTCAAAAAACATGAATCCATCAAAAATAATAGGAATAATTCTGATCGTTATTAGTCTCTGTGTAGGGTATGTAGGTGCCAACAAAATAGCTGATAATACAAAAGAAATCAATTTATTAGGACTAAAAATTGACGCATCCAACGAATCCGGTAAGGAACAGGGATACCTTTATTTAGGGCTGGCCATCATTTTACTTGTGGGCGGAATTTACACGGTCAACAAATCAAAATAAAGTGCAGTAAATAGATTAGCCATCGTTTATCAACAAATCTGATGCTCGATGCAATCGAGCATCAGATTTAGAGGATTAACAGACTTATTAAATTTATTGTTTTATAATTTCATAGCCCAATTCTTTTGGCTTTGTTACTATATCACTATCAATCCATTTCGTTTTAATGAAATACTTTCCTTTATTTTCAATTAGTACAAATTCAGGATTCATTTTTGCTCCTAATTTATAACCATTTAAGTTTTTTAAATGATTTAATACTAATTCATTATCTTTTTCTTTTGCAATTAATAAATCTTTAAACCCTATTTGATAACCTTCTCCATTAGCTATAATGCTATCGTTTGAGATTTCAATGTCTAAATTCCAGCCTGCATTTTCTCCTCCTTTCCATAGCTAAAATAAGTTGAATATTTTCCAATCCATTTATTTGAAAGTTTTACTTTTTCAAGCTTAACTGATTTATTACTGGTTTGCTTCTCCTGATTTCCCTTTGGTCTTTGTTGGCAAATTACAAGTTGTAAGCAAAATAAAATAGTTGTGATTACGAGTGTTTTTTTCATATTTAAATTTATAATATAAAACTCCTCAGAGTTCAAATAAAAAAAATCATTTGAACATTAGCTTAAATTAGTTTACTTTTTATTTAACAAATACCATTCAAAATCTATAAATCTTTTGCTTTTTATGTAATATTGATTGTCCTCTTTTTTGATTAAAAAAGAACTTTCTTCTAAATCTGAAGTACAAGTACCTTCACCATTATATATTAATTTAGAAACTCCTTTGTTTTGGGTGACAGTATAAGTTCCTTCACAGTATGCTTCTAACGAATTATTGGTTCCTATGCTTAAAATAGCTTGAGAAGTTCCAATACTAAAATAAAAGGTGATTTCAATTGGTTCTCCTGTTTCAACACTTGAAACTTTAGCCTTAATAGTATAGTCACCTTTTAATTCTATACTTTGGTTGTTTTCTTTTGTATTTGGATTATTTGATTTGATCAAAGTGTAGTTAACATTCTTGATAACTACTTCTTTTTTACAAGCAGTAGTTATAAAAAATAAAAGAAAAAATAAAAGAAGTGTATTGATGAAAATGTTTTTCATAAGTTCTAAAGATTACATCATTCAATTTTTTTTAAAGGATATTCATCATTACCTGGATTTATAGTTGAAATAGGTGTTCCTGAGATAATGTAATCATTTTTATCATTTTGAAGATATATTATACCCATTTCATCGTATTTTTTATTAAAGACAATTTCTATTTTATTTTTGTCTATCATTTTCCCAACTATACCATTGTAAATTTCTGGTTTTTCTCCATCGCTTGCATAAATAATACTTATATCATTTAGATTGTTAATAGTTATTTTAAAACTGGTTTTTAAATCATCTCTATTGATTTTTCAAAGTAATATTTACCTGTCCAGTTATTACTATTTTTATTATTACTTGCACTTGAATTATTAAAAATATTGTTATTACTTAAATTAATTTTGCCACTTTTATTATCAATTTTGTATTGATTCCATGATATGACTTTTATACCTTCTTCATCTTCACTTATTTCTAAAGTCCATAAATTCAGAGTAGAATCTAAATAAAAATATTCATTTATTGCAACTAATGCTTCTGAGTAGTTTTCTTCCTTGAAAACAATTAGTTCATCTATTTTTTTATTATTCTTATAAGTGTAAAGACTAATATGGGTATAAATATCAGTATCTGGTTTTTGTTCTTTATTTTTTTTAAATTTTAAATTAATATTTTCTACGTTAAATTCTTCATTAATATTTAAATCCTATTTGTTAAACTTTTCATAGTCAAATTTTATTTTAGATAATTAATACGTTGCGATTTTATATCTGTGTTGTTTTTTAGCTGATTAACAAATTCATAATTTGATATCAACGAATCACCGAATCACCGAATGTGAAATTATCTATAAAACTAATTGTAGTGTTTCGCGTGTTATTTGATGAAGGGTTGTCGTTTTCTTTTCGACAAGAAAAGAATAAAGCAATTGCTAAAAGTAAAATTATATTTTTCATTGATTGTTATTTTTTATCAACTCCTTTTACATCCAATATTATAAAACGTAAAATAAAGGCAGGAAAAATATTTTTGTTTTTCACGATTTAGCTTTTCAAGTTTTATCTTAATTTTAAATATGTAGCGTGAAAATTCTAATTATATACTTTCTCCTTATAATATTGTATGGTGGTTTGGATGTACAATCTGAATTATTTTAGGAAAGCAAAGAAGAGTTACAATACTTTATTAATTAATCCTTTATCAGTGATTTGATATTTTTCAAAAGGTTTATTTACTTCTAAGTTGCCCTCGTATTTTTCAATTGATAAATTGTTTAATATTTTAAAAGTTATTGGGTTTTCCTGACCAATAGCACCAATTTCAATGAAATCCAATATATTATTTGCTTTTGCTGTAACTAAAACAAAATAATTTGAATCTCCTCTTGAGATTGATACAACGGTATTTACATAATTATCTTTGGTAGTAATGATAAAACATTTATAAGTTTCCCCGTTGTAATCTTTAGAAATTAAAAAGTCAATAAGTTTTTGAGATGGTGGATATGACGGATATTTTTCGTCCGAATATCCATCTTTAAAATAATTGTAAAAACTAAAAGGTAAGTTTATTTTTTTTAAATTTCCGTTTACTAAAATTAAACTATCATTATTAACCTGATTTATGGTTTTTCTCCATGATGAAAGTGAGATTGTATTTCCTTCAATTGGATCTAATATTTTTATATTTTCACAATTGCCTTTTTCAATAAAAAAAGTATAATAGATTTCAAATCTTATTTCTGAATTATAGCCTGTTTTTATTTCGTAAAATTTTTTTCCATCAATATCTAAACTATCAGACATAAAAGATATTCCTTTTTTATGATTAGATATTGAATCAATAAGTTTCTCTTTGATTTTTACTTCATCTAAATTAAGGATTGTGTTTTCCGCTTGATCTAATAAACATTTTTTTGATTCAACTTTTACAGTTTCTACAATATCTTTTTCTGAGTTGTTATTCTGTTTACAACTTATAAAAGATAAAAGAAGGGCAGAGGCAATGCAATAAATATATTTCATAACTATTTTAATTTTTCTAATAATTTAATATCTGTTTTTATTTTTTCAACTTCCGTTTTATGACTTGTACAGGTTAGTTTACAATTAAGCCATTTTTTATAATCATTTACAACTCCGTTAAAAAGAATTTTTATTAATTTTTTATATTCAGGATCAGTTGCATAAGGTCCTAATTTGCCTTTATCTTGCATCCCGGTCAAAAAGTCATCTATAGTTTTTGAATCATCTAGAATAGCAATATAGGCATGATTAAAATTATTATCTAAAGTTTTTAAATATCCTTCAAATCCTTTTTCTACAGTAGAGAAATCAGCAAATTTATCTTTCATAAAGACTTTTTTTCCCTTGATATACTCATGCGTATCAATATCTTTACTACCTAAATCTCCAACTCCTTTTATATTCATTGGATTATTATTTGGAACATTCAAAGCAAAACTATTTTCTTGTCGTCTTTGAGCTACCATGTAAAGACCTTTAAATTTATTTGATTTTCCTTTACTTTCTACCAATTTTATAGAGGAATCACCAAATTGCTTATAAAAATCCATTCTTGGTTTATCTAATGATTTACATGTTTCGCAATTAGTATTAGAAGTAGTATCATTTTTCTTGGCAAACACGCTCTTACAACTACATGTATTTTTAAAACCTAATTCTTCCGCTAAAACTAGAATTGATTTGCCAATTATTAAATTTTGCTGTTTAATAAAATAACTATCTTTTAAATATTCAGTTTTAAATAATGAAACATCCATGTGTATCCAACTATATGATTGATCTTTACCCATTCCAATTGGTTCTAATCTATAATTATTATTTACAGATGGAATTGACCAACCTTCTTCAGCTTTTAAAAACTTAATATAAAATTTATCTCTGATTTCTTTTAATGGTGTTATATTATCATTACTTTTTCCTGAAATTTTATCTTTGTCATTAGAAAATTGAATATCAACAGCTTTACCCATATGGTTAGTAGAAGTTCTGGGAACAGAGTCATTATGTGCCCAACACCTATAGCCTGCTGATGTACTATTATATTGGTATTTGGTTTGTTTAGAAATATAAAATTTTAAGGCACTTATTCCCCATAAAAGTGTTCTGTGCATACCAGGATGTTCGTCTTTTTTTTCTTTTCCATACCCTAGACATCTATTTTTAATTTCTACTTTTGAATCTGAGGCATGACATAAACACTTATAATTAATAATTTTTTCATACCATTTATTAGAAAAATTATCAATAGCTTTCAAAACATTTCCACAAATTTTTCCTGTTTCTGGAGCTTCCATATAATCTCTCTGAAACTGTTTTATCATTTTTTCCGTTCTATCAGTAAATTCATCTGTTGGAACATTTCCTCCAAAACCTGCCAATCGGATATTTACTTCTCGTATTAATTCGCTTTTATCTCCTTTCTTGATACAATATTTTTCTCCACAGCCTAAATTTTCTTTTTCCTCCTCATCCGGCACAAAAACCTTCATTACGCTATTGGTAAAATCCATAGGATCAGGTAAAAATATAGGTTTTATTTTGAAAGCTTCTTCAACCCAATCGTACTTTTTACCAGCTGCCGGCGGTTGTATTCCTTTTTGGTCTTTTTTGGATTCGCCTTTTGTTTCAGCAGGAGGTGTTTTTTTGACTGGCTGTTTTTTGGATTCCGATTCGTAATCAGAATTGTTTACATTCAAATTATTGCTGCTAACCTTTTCTTGTTGGAATATTTCGGCGGTTACATAATATTCATGGGTTTTTCCTTCATTAGCATTTCTTGCATTGGCTATTTTTTTGAAATCTGGTGTCAATATAAAATCAATATCAGCAATTCCGTTTCTTACAATGCCTGGAAGCGTTTTCGCCTTATTTTTTTCATTCTGCTTATCGTGTCCACCTCCGTCTGCATCATCCTCCCAAAGAGTAGCATGTACTGTCCTTCTATCCATGTGCAGGCAATGAACCCTTGCCTTGAGGGTTTGTCCGTAGGCTAATGGCTGAGTTGGTTTTTTACCGTTTTTGTCAAGTAATTCAACAGATTGAATTTTTGGAATTTCTGCCGGATGTGACTTGATATCAAGTCGTGCTATTTGTTCTCCTCGTTTTGCTAAAATACGAATGCCTTTTCTATCAAGGCTTCTTTGTAAAAAGGTAAAAGAAACAATGTTTCCTGTTTTTTCATTCCCTTTTGCTTTTCTCCATTCACCACGTTCCAAAAGATAAACTTCCCATGTAACAGGATATTCGAAATTGTTATAAGTGGGAGAAGGAATGTGGTTTGGATAATAAGGCTCAATTTTAGGAAGCAGCGTGTTTACAGAATAAAATTCTTCTTTGCCAACTTCTGGATTAGGGTTTCCGGTTATTTTAAAATCTGACATTTATATCGTATTAGGGGCAATATTGTAATAAGAGTTTTCTTTAATTTTTTGACGAATATAATTATTAAATTACTTAAAAACAATTCAAATAAAAATAAATTTCTTACAAATTTTATTTCTAGCCCTGATGGCAGCGGCATCCTTTTGTGCCGGGGTTCGGCATAAAAGATACAGCGTACAGCAGGAAACAGCTCCTGATTAATAACAAACTTATTAAAAACAAAAACCGCCTCAAATAGCACTTTGAGGCGGTTTTTTTATGATGAAACAGAAATGGTTTTTAGAATTTATAGGTTACACCTACTCTAAAGTTTCTTGGTGGTTCGGTTTGCCAGTAATAGACTCCATTACTAACCCATTGGTAGAATGAACCGCTATACAAATATTCATCTAAGATATTAAAGACATTAGCCGTTACTTTAAATTTTTTGGTTTCATATGACAATCCGCCATCTAATTTAAAATAATTAGGTAATCTTTCTAATCCTTCGCTCCAGGTATCAGTTTGACGTCCTGCAAGATATGTTCCTCCAATAGATGCACCTAAACCTTTTAATATTCCGGTAGGAACAGTATAGTTTAACCATGCATTTGCTACGTGTTTAGAATATCCCGGAACTATATCACCTTCAGTAAAAGTGCTGACATTAGCTTCGGTTACTTTTGATTCCGTAAAGGCATAATTAGCAATTAAGTTTAAACCATCAACTATTTTACCTCTTAAGTCAACTTCAAAACCTTCAGCTGTTTTTTCTCCTAATGTTGTACTGTAAACAATTCCAGGTACATAGAAATCATCGTCAGGTCCTGGCTGAACAGGATCTGAAGTAAGTTCATTTTGTTTAATGATACTATATGCAGAAACGGTGGTGCTCCAGGTACCGTTAAACCAATCTTTTTTAATACCTATCTCACGGTTTGTACCTGTAAGTGGTTTTATGTTTTCTGTTGGTCTCACTCTTCCGGACTGTGGTGTGAATGCCTGATCGTATACTCCATAAACAGCCAAAGAAGGTGTTACTGACCAGCTTAATCCTATACGAGGCGTAATGTGGCTATCTGCAGCGGGATCACTATAACTGCTGGTTTGCTTAATCCAGGTGTAACGTGCTGCCAAAGTAAGTCTTAATTTGTTTTCAAAGAAACCTAATTCATCCTGAACATATCCGGCAGCAAATTGCTGTCCATATAATCCAGCTGCTCTTTGGCTTAAAGGTGTACTCTCATCAAAATTTGGCAGCCCGTTTGCCGGTGTTCCATAATCAGGATTTAAAATATTAAAAGGATCTTCTAAAGTATCTAATGCGTGAGTTTGTCCCCAATCGGCCATATAATCTTTTCTTCCTAAATCCATACCTCCTAAAAGTTTATGACTTACTGGGCCTGTATTGAATTTTCCATTCAGGAAAATCTGGCCTAAAAACATATCGCTTTCTGCATCCCAAATACTAACACTTCTGATAATTTCTCCTTGAGACAAAACTTCAGTATCTAAAGAACCATTTGCATCAGTATCAATACTTACGGGACCAACCGCTCCTGGCCAGGAGCTGTAACCATCCATTAAATATTTAAAATAGGAAGTCTGGGCTGTTAATTTCCAATTACTGTCAAAATTGTGTTCAAACATTAAATAACCACTGTGGTCATTAATTTTTGTATCAGGTAAACCTGGCTGAGTCATAGTAAAATCAACAGGTGTAGTGGCATAGCCTTCATTTGCTGAACCAAAAACATAATAAGAACCTACTTCGCTCGTATTAGCAAACTGTCCGTTATATTCTAATGTCACTTTTGTTTTATCGCTCAGTTGATATGAAAAAACCGGCGCTATAACGTAGCGGTCATTATGTTCAAAAGGTCTGTGAGATCCCTTTTTTTGAAAAGCACCATTAAAACGGTAAAGGAATTTTCCGGCTTTATCAAATTTTCCGTCTAAGTCAATACTGGCACGATAAAAATCGAAACTTCCTGCTAAAACGCTGGCCTCACCTTTAGTAATTCCGGTTGGTTTTTTTGTTACCACATTGTACAGACCACTTGGGTCACCGCTGGAAAGCATGAAACCTGCAGGACCCTTTACGAATTCAATATGATCGACAAAACTCATGTCTTCAGTTAGTGGTCCCCAGAAAGAGGATACTACGTTGAAGCCATTTCTAAATGCCTGAATTTGTGATCCACGCATGGAGATATTCGTATACATATCGCCCCAGTGCTCTAAACGAACAGCACCACTCACGTTACGAATAACTCCGTCGCTCATACTGGTAATTTGCTGATCTTTTAATGTTTGAGAACTAACGATCTGAATATTCTGAGGGATTTCTAAAACCGGAGTATTAAGACGCAACGATAAAGAAGGTTTGTCCTGCTTGTATTTGTTTTTTGTGATAATTACTTCATCAAGATCTTCCTGACTTTCAGAAAGTGTGAAGTTTTTTGTAGTAGTCTGATTTGCTAAAATCTCTATTTTTTCATCTACCGATTTAATTCCGATAGAGTTGATTGCAATAACATAGCTTCCAGGTTTAACATTTCTGATTTCATACTGACCATTTGTAGTGGTAACAGCTGTATACTTTGTTCCTTTAAGTTTTATCGAAATATTTCCGGCAGGAAGATTTCCGCTTAAAGATACTTTTCCGTTTACTTTTCCAGGTTCCTGACTTAGCATGTTTAGTGAACTTAAAAACAGTAAACTAAATAACAGTTTTTTGATGGTATTTATATTCATCTTTGGTAAGGGTTAATTTTTTAATGGGGCAAAAGTAATGTCAAAAACTCTTTTATCCAAATTATTTTTACTTATTCTAAATAAGAATTGTAAAAATGATATTAAAATATTAAGTTGATTTTTGGAAGATTTAAGCTCTCTTCTCTGATGTAAAAGTTTAAATTTCTTTCCTGAATTAATTTATTAAGTATGAAAAATACACATATAGCAGTAGTAGCATCAAAAACAATGTATGAGCAGAGAATTATTAGATTTACATTTCAAAACGGGTCTCTAAATTTTCTTAATTTAGAATAAAAACAAGTGAAATAACAGTATTTTTGTAACCGAAAAAAAGGTTAAATCAGTTTGGTTAAAATTCAGTATAATGTCAATACTTAAGGAATTACAACAATTATCAGCATCGTTGGAAGGAACACTTTTATACGATGATCTTCATAAAACGCTTTATTCGACCGATGCATCGGTGTACCGAATCAAACCCAATGCGGTGGCAATACCGAAAACGAATGCCGATATTACCAAACTGATCAGATTCGCAGCCAGACATAACATTTCGATTACACCAAGAACTGCCGGAACTTCACTGGCAGGTCAGGCAGTAGGAGACGGATTGGTGGTGGATGTTTCGAAGTATTTTACCAAAATCATTTCGTTTGATGCCGAAAAGAAAACCGTGACAGTCCAGCCGGGTGTTATTCGTGATGAACTGAATTTATTTTTAAGACCTCACGGCGTATTTTTTGCCCCGATTACATCAACGTCAAACCGGGCGATGATTGGCGGAATGGTAGGGAATAATTCCTCCGGAACCACTTCGATTCGATATGGTGTTACGCGTGATAAAATTGCTGAGGTAAAAGCAATTCTAAGCGACGGTTCTGAAGTGGTTTTTAAAGATTTGACCCCTGCCGAATTTATCGAAAAGACCAAAGGAGATACTTTAGAAAGTAAAATATATAAAACGATTTATGAAGAACTTTCGGCAAAAGAAACTCAGGACGAAATTGTAAAAGAGTTTCCGAAGCCCGAAATTCACCGAAGAAATACAGGTTATGCGGTTGATATTCTGCTGAAATCGGAATTATTTGGAGGTACAGAACCAACAATCAACCTTGGAAAACTACTTTGCGGAAGCGAGGGAACGCTGGCTTTTACAACCGAAGTTACACTAAAAGTGGATGATCTTCCGCCAGCACACAGTATTATGGTCGTGGGACATTATCATACGATTCAGGAGTCTTTAGAATCGGTTGTGGTGGCGATGAAACATCATTTGTACACCTGCGAAATGATCGACGACACCATTTTGGATTGTACGAAAACGAATCGGGAACATGTAAAAAATCGTTTCTTTTTGCAGGGTGAACCAAAAGCAATTATGATGTTTGAAGTAGCTGCTCATACTTTGGAAGATGCCGAAAAACAGGCTGATGCCCTTATCGCCGATTTAGAAAAACACAATTTTGGGTACGCCCGTGTAAAGATTTATGGTACTGATATCGATAAAGCAAACGAACTCAGAAAAGCCGGTCTTGGACTTTTAGGAAGTATTGTTGGTGATAATAAAGCAGCCGATTCTATTGAAGATACGGCAGTTGAATTAAGTGATTTGCCAGCCTATATTGCAGAGTTTTCGGCAATGATGTTAAGCCACGGACAGGAAGCGATTTATTATGCTCATGCCGGTGCCGGAGAATTGCACCTTCGCCCTGTGCTGAATTTAAAGAAAACAGAAGATTTAAAACTATTCAGAACCATTGCAACCGAAGTGGCTCACTTGGTTAAAAAATATAAAGGTTCGCTAAGCGGGGAGCACGGCGACGGAATAGTGCGTGGTGAATTTATTCCGTTTATGATTGGTGAGAAGAATTATGAACTTTTGAAAAGAATCAAACTGGCTTTTGACCCGAATTCGGTTTTGAATATCGGGAAGATTGTCAACGCTGGGAAAATGGATGAAAACCATCGTGTCATTTCAGGTAGGACAGAACCGGATATTAAAACGTTTCAGGATTTCTCAGACAGTTTAGGCATTTTACGTGCAGCCGAAAAATGCAACGGTTCCGGAGATTGCAGAAAATTGCCATCGGCAGGAGGAGCTATGTGTCCGAGTTATCGTGCGACCAAAAACGAAAAAGAAACGACTCGTGCGAGAGCAAATGCGCTGCGTGAATATTTGACGTATTCCGAGAAAGAAAATAAATTCGACCAGAAAGAATTATATGAAGTTTTTGAATTGTGTGTGAGCTGTAAAGCCTGCGCCAGCGAATGTCCGAGTAATGTGGACGTAGCTACTTTAAAAGCTGAATTTTTATACCAATACCAAAAAGTAAACGGTTTCTCAACCCGAAATAAGATTTTTGCTAACAACGCAAAGTTGAATAAAATGGGAAGTCTGTTTCCGTCGATCACCAATTTTATTTCGAATCAGTCATTCGTTAAAAAAAGGATGGGAATTGCACCGGAAAGACAAGTTCCGCTTTTGGCGAAAAAGACTTTTAGAAAATGGTTTGAAAATCATAAACCTGCAATTACGGATTTTCCCAACGGAAGATTGTATTTGTTTGTGGATGAATTTACTAATTATTATGATGTTAATATCGGAATTGATGCTTTCGAACTATTGACGAAATTAGGGTATCAGGTTCTGGTTATCGACCACGAAGAAAGCGGAAGGGCTTATTTATCAAAAGGATTTTTGGAAGAAGCCAAGAAAATAGCCAATCATAATGTGAACGTTTTTAAAGATCTGGTTTTAGGAAATGCGCCTTTGGTTGGTCTTGAACCTTCGGCAATTTTGACTTTCAGGGACGAATATTTGCGTTTGGCAGATGATAAGGAAGCTGCAGAGAAGCTGTCACATAATATATTTACAATCGAAGAATTCTTTAAAAAAGAAATTATTGATGGTAAAATTACATCGGATTCTTTTTCAGAAGAAAAGAAAGAAATCAAGATTCACGGACACTGTCACCAGAAATCATTGAGTTCAGTTGAAGCTACTTTCTCAATGCTGAATTTACCAACAAATAATACAGTTACGATTTACAATTCGGGCTGTTGCGGGATGGCGGGATCTTTTGGATACGAAAAAGAGCATTATCAGGTAAGCATGCAAATGGGAGAAGATACTTTATTCCCAAAAGTACGAAACACCGCCGAAAATGTAAAAATTGCTGCGGCGGGAACGAGCTGCCGTCATCAGATTTATGATGGGACGAGTAGGGAAGCACAGCATCCGGTTAGTATTTTGAGAAACTGTTTGAAATGAGGGTTGGCACGCTGATGACACGGATTTAAACTGGTTTACGCGGATTATTTTTAATCATTATTATCTGTAATTTGTGGCAGAATTTTTTCACGCAGATTTGGCAGATTTGAGAAGATTTAAAAAGATTTTTTTAAGCTTAGCAAATAAATAATCTGCGCATATCTGCTAAAATCTTTTTAAAATCTGCGTGAAACAAAAACTCAGTGTTAATCCGTATAAATTGGTGTCATCGGCGTTCTAAAAATTCAGTGCGACTTTTTTGCCAGTTTCAGCGGCTTTGTATATCGCATTTATGACCCTAATATCTTTCAGCCCTTCTTCTCCTGTAATATGGATGGGCAGTTTTTTGTTTTCCAGTAATAATTTCGCAATTTCATCCATTTGTGTTTGCTGTTGGTTGATAACCGGAAATTTTAAAGGACCGTTTGATGATTTTCCTTCAAACGGTCCATAGCTTAAAGCCGGGCTTAATTCAAAAGAACCTTCATCTGCGGAAGCGTACAATCTGTCAATATTGTAGCTGACAGATGTATTGCAATTGGCCATAGCGCCACTTGGAAATTCCATTTGCCATGAAATACTTTCCTCTGTCTCAGAAAAAATTTGTTTGTTATGTATAGTGCCAAATTGTGCTGTTACGGCAATTGGCTCTTCTCCCAAAATATAACGGCTTGCCTGAATACAATAAACTCCCAAATCCATTAATGGGCCTCCGCCTAATTTTTTGTTAAGCCTCCATTCGTTTCGATCATTTAAATTCAAAGTGCTTTTTGTGTCACGAGGATCGTGTATTTGATAACCAAGTGAGGCTTCAATATAACGAACTTGTCCAAAAACTTTTTCCTGTCCTAGTCGTTTTATTTCCAAATGAGTGGGTTCATAATGCAAGCGGTAACCAATAGCCAATTGAACATTCTTGTCATTGCAGGCTTTTATCATTTCTTCGCAATCTTTTACAGTAACCGCCATTGGTTTTTCGGTAATTACATGTTTGCCGGCTTTTGCTGCGCGAATGACAAATTCTTTATGAAGTCCGTTTGGAACGACAACATATACTAAGTCAATGTCTTTGTTTTTGATGATTTGGTCGAAGTTTTGATAATTATAAATGTTCTTGTCAGGAATATTGTATTGACTTTTCCATTTTTCAGCCTTTTCTGGAGTGCCGGTAACTATTCCTGTAAGATTACAATATTCAGAAATCTGAATTCCTTTTGCCAGCATTGAGGCATAATTTCCAAGACCGCAAAGCGCAACATTTAATTTTTTTCCAGTATATGGAATTTTATTTTTTAGCGGTTCCTCTAAAAAGGATGGGAGCGTTGTCATTATTACCGAAGCACCAACTCCAACCCCAAATTTATTCACAAATGATCGTCTTGAAATTTTTCCCATAATAATTTATCGCTTAGTTAAATTGTAATTTATAAGTAAGCTTTTTTGATAAATGTTACATGTTTTATGGATGTATGATAATTGGATTCTGATGTTACTGATTAGGCAGGTTGTTGTGGATTATTTGTAGATTATTTAATCTTGTAATCTGTTGCAAAATTTTCACGCAGATTTTGCAGATTAGAGCAGATTTAATTTAGATTGCTATAAATAAATCTGTGCTTATCTGCTTAAATCATTTTAAATCAGCGTGAAAAAAAAACTCAGCGTTAACCCGCTTAAAACCGTGTCATCGGCGTGCCAAAAATTATGTCAAAGAGACTTTTTTTCCGGTTTCAGCAGCCTTGTAAATTGCATTAATAACTTTAATGTCTTTCAGTCCTTCTTCTCCGGTAATATGATCGGGTAATTTTTTGTTTTCCAATAGTACTTTAGAAATCTCATCTAATTGTTTCTGCTGTTGTTTGATGGGAGGAAATTTTAACGGACCTTTTGATGTTTTCCCTTCATACGGCCCGTAACTCAACCCCGGACTTAATTCAAAAGAACCATTATCTGCTGATGCATAAGTCCTGTCAATATTGTACCCGACGGAGCTATTGCCATTTGCCATTGCACCACTCGGAAAAACCATTTGCCAGGAAATGCTTTCTTCTGTTTCTGAAAATCTGTTTTTATCATTTATAGTTCCAAATTGAGCCGTAACCGAAATAGGTTCTTCGCCTAAAATATACCGGCTTGCCTGAATGCAGTAAATTCCCAAATCCATTAAAGGGCCACCTCCTGATAATTTTTTGTTTAGTCTCCAATTGGCCGGACTATTTATATCCACGGGAGTTTTGGCAATGGTATCATACGTTTTATAGCCGAGGGATGATTCAATGTAGCGTACTTGTCCAAAAACCTTTTCTTGCCCTAATCGCTTAATTTCTAAATGCGTTGGTTCGTAATGCAAACGATATCCAATAGCCAGTTGTACCTTATTATCATTGCAGGCTTTGATCATTTCTTCACATTCTTTTACGTCAATTGCCATTGGTTTTTCAGTAATAACATGCTTTCCTGCTTTGGCAGAACGGATTACAAAATCTTTATGCATGCTGTTTGGCAGAATAACGTAAACCATGTCAATATCCTTATTTTTGATAATTTCATCAAAATTTTCATAATTATAAATATTCTTCTCGGGAATATTGTATTTCTGTTTCCATTTAACGGCTTTTGAAGGTGTTCCGGTCACTATTCCGGCAAGGTGGCAATATTCAGAGCCTTGCATGGACTCAGCTACTATATTGGCATAAACTCCTAAACCGCATAATGCAAGATTTATTTTTTTTCCGGTATAGGGCAGACTATTGTGTTCAGGTGCAGATAAAAATGAAGGAAGTGTAGTGACGATAACTGAGGCACCAACCCCAACGCCAAATTTATTTACAAATGAACGTCTTGAAATTTTTTCCATGTGGTTTGGTTTTTTAGTAATAGTGGTTTATTAATAGGTGATTTTTTGAGAAATATTACCTGCGTAATTTTTGTAAAATGCTCATTCAAAAATAATTATAAATAACATTGTTTAATTCAGATTTCTCAGAATGTAACAAATGTAAAAAAAAGAAGAAAGATTTCTTGTTAAGGTTTCAAACAAAAAACTGTGAGAATTTTTGTAATTTGTGAAAAAGAGCAGCCTGTTCGAAATGAGAGATGGAACGCCGATGACACGGATTTAATGGGTTAACGCTGATTTTTTTATTTAGTTTTTAACCTGTGGCTTTTTCACGCAGATTTGGCAGATTGAGCAGATTTATTTCTAACCAATATCAAAATTAATCTGTAAAAATCTTTTAAAATCTGCGTGAAACAAAAACTCAGCGTCAATCCGCATAACTCCGTGTCATCAGCGTGCCAAAATTCCCAACAAAAAAATCACATTTAAACAAAATGGGTGTATAAATTTGAAATCAGGATATTTTTTGTATTATTTGCAAAATAAAACCCACTAAGTCTAAAATATATTAATTTTTAATAGCAAACCACATATGGCATTATCAGGTTTATTTAGAAAAAAAACAGTACAGGATATTCTCAAGCAGGTTGCAAAAAATGAAGCAGATGGTCATAATGCATTAGGAAAACATTTAACAACAAGGGATTTAACTGCATTTGGAATAGCAGCGATTGTGGGAGCAGGGATTTTCAGTACTATCGGAAAAGCAAGTGCTGATGGCGGGCCGGCTGTTATTTTCCTATTTTTGTTTACGGCATTGGCTTGTAGTTTTGCTGCTTTTGCTTACGCAGAATTCGCTTCAATGGTTCCGGTTTCAGGAAGTGCTTATACCTATTCATACGTTGCTTTTGGAGAATTAATTGCCTGGATTATCGGTTGGGCGTTGATTATGGAATATGCCATAGGGAATATAACGGTTGCAATTTCCTGGAGCGATTATTTTACGGGACTGCTGCAAAGTGGTGGTATCCGTTTGCCACAATGGATTCAGATGGATTATCTAACCGCTTCAAACGGTTTTAAAGATGCCATGGCTCTGATGCAGGGGGGGAAAACTTTTGAAAATTTAGATTCAGGATTGCAGGCAGCTTATATGGCATGGACTACCTCGCCAACCATTGGTTCTTTTCATTTCGTAGCCGATTTGCCTGCTTTATTTATCATCATTTTAATTACAGCATTGGTGTACAGAGGCATGAAAGAATCCCGTAATGCGAGCAACATAATGGTAGTAGTAAAACTTTGCATCGTACTTTTAGTAATTGCTGTCGGAATATTTTATGTAGATACAGCCAATTGGGATCCGTTTGCTCCAAATGGAGTTAGCGGTATCTTAAAAGGAGTTTCGGCTGTTTTCTTTGCTTATATTGGTTTTGATGCGATTTCTACAACTGCCGAAGAATGTAAAAATCCACAGCGCGATTTACCACGCGGAATGATGTGGGCGATCATCATTTGTACAATTTTATATATTGCCATTGCACTGGTTTTAACCGGAATGGTACGTTATAATGAATTGAATGTAGGGGATCCTCTTGCGTTTGTTTTTGAAAAATTAGACTTAAAATGGATGTCAGGAATTATTGCCGTAAGTGCCGTAGTGGCTATGGCGAGCGTTTTATTGGTTTTCCAGATGGGTCAGCCGCGTATCTGGATGAGCATGAGCCGTGATGGTTTATTGCCGAAGAAATTTTCGACAGTGCATCCGCGATTTAAAACACCTTCATTTGCAACAATTGTAACCGGTTTTGTGGTTGCAGTACCTGCTTTGTTTCTAAACCTGACTATGGTAACGGATTTATGCAGTATCGGAACTTTATTTGCCTTTGTATTGGTTTGTGCAGGTGTTTTGGTGTTGCAGAATAAGCCTGGTATTCCAAGAGGAAAATTCAAAACTCCTTATGTCAATTCTAAATATATATTGCCGGTCTTAATCATTGCAGGATTGTATTATGCATTTGCTTTTAATAATAAAGCTACAATGGGCTTCATTAATAATGAAGCTCAAATAAATGACGCTACGACAATTATTACCTCTTTGGATAAAGAAGAATCTGAGAAGGTTTTTAATTATTTAAAAAGTATTAATACTCAAAATAATACTGCTGAAACTGCCGATTTAGAGCATTTATTAAGCCAATATCAGGATGACGGCACTAAGTACGCTGCCGTTGTAAAGGGTTTGCCAATTAATGATTCTCTAAAATACGAATCAGGTTTCAGCTTGTTCAAACATAAAATCCCAATGTGGATCTTCCTTTTCGTATTGGTTGGATTAGCCGTTTGGGCTTTCAGAAAAAATTTGTCTTTGATTCCACTTTTAGGATTAATCTGCTGTCTGTACATGATGGCCGAATTAAGCGTTTGGAACTGGATTTACTTCACGATTTGGTTACTAATAGGATTGTTTATTTATTTTACCTACAGTAGAAAGAATAGTAAACTGAACTTCACTGAAACGAGTAGAAGTTAAAAGTCAAAAGTTATATGTGAAAAGCCGTTCTGAGATTGATCAGAATGGCTTTTTTTATTTTTATATTTTCACGCAGATTTTGCAGATTTAAAAAGATTTTTTATAAATACATATCTATAAAAAATCTGCGCTGATCTGCTTAAATCCTTTTAAATCTGCGTGAAATAACTTAATGTATCTTTTACGAAAGAAACCCTCCGCGAATCTCTGTGAAATATTGATCAGAATGGCTTTTTGTTTTGCCAAGATTAAAAAAATTAAAGATTTGTCTCTCGCAGATTTGGCAGATCAGGCAGATTTCATTCGTTTAAAATTTTTAAAGATCTGCTTAATCAGCAAAATCTGCGAGAGAAAGCAAAAAAATCTTTTGTGTATCTCTGCGAAAACTCTCTGCGAATCTCTGTGAAATAACACAATTACAAAATTCCTAACTCCACCATACAAGCCTTCATCATCTCATAAGTACGCTGAATATCATTATCCAACCCAATCGAAAACCGAATCAATCCATCTGTCAAGCCCATTTCAGCTTGTTCCTCTAACGGAATCTCGCTCGAAGTCGAAGTCCCAGGCGCACTGAATAACGTTTTATAAAATCCTAAACTGACCGCCAAATACCCAAGATTTCTGGCTTGCATCAATTCCATTAATTCGTTGGCTTTTGCTAAAGTTCCAACATCAATTGTCATCATTCCGCCATACCCATATTCCAGATTAATCATTGTTTTGTAAAGCTCGTGACTCGGGTGGCTTTTCAATCCCGGATAAACCGTTTTCAAACCATCCGCTTCAAATTGATCCGCCAGAAAATGCGCGTTGTGACTATGTTGTTTAATTCTGATATGAAGCGTACGAAGATTTTTCATTACCGAAGCCGATCGCAAACTATCCATTGTTGGTCCCAAAAGCATACTCGCTCCTGAGTTTACGTTTTTTAGCGAATTGATAAATTCTTTCGAGGCACAAGTCACACCACCCACCGTATCACTGCTTCCGTTAATGTATTTCGTCAAACTGTGAATTACGATATCAGCACCTAATTTTGCAGGTGAAACAGATAAAGGAGAAAAGGTATTGTCAACCACCAATTTCAAATTATGCTTTTTAGCAATTTTTGCCAAGCCAGCAATATCAGCCACTTCCAATAAAGGATTACTTACTGTTTCGCAATAAATAACTTTTGTTTTTGGTGTAATTGCAGCTTCCACAACATCCAATTTTGTAATATCTATAAAGTCCGTTTCAATCCCGAATCGAGGCGTAAAATTCTTCAAAAAAGCATAGGTTCCTCCATAAATAGTTCGGCTTGACACAATGTGATCGCCTGCACTGCACAGCTGTAATAGAGTAGGCGTAATCGCACCCATTCCCGATGCCGAAACATTTGCCATTTCGGTTCCTTCCATTGCTGCCAAAGCCTGATCCAGATACAAATTACTTGGCGACGAATGGCGTGAATACAAATAACAGCCTTCCATATTTCCTTCAAAAGTATCAAACATGGTTTTCGCCGAAAGAAAAGTATAAGTCGAAGAGTCAGAAATCGACGGATTCACACCTCCAAATTCCCCAAAATATTGCAAATCCTGAATTTTATCTGCGGGATTAAAGTTTTTCATATGTTTTAGTTTTTTTGTTTCAAGTTTCAGGTTTCAAGTTTTTTGAACTTAAAGCTGTTTTTAGTATAAATTTCAGGAGCTGTTTCCTGCTGTCCTTCCAATCTTTTGTGGTGAACCCCACCACAAAAGGATTTTCCCTCCCATCAGGGCTAGGGCATTCATTTTCAAAAGAAAATCTCATTCAAAATAACAGTTTAATAGAAAATTAATCAACCATAAATAATATAATTAGATTTTGAAACTACATATGATTATTAATTAAGATTATTAATCTAAATTTGTTGTATGAATTCCAAATCAATAGATTTTTTTTCAGCAACCACCAACCAAAAACGATCAACTAAAAACATGACCTTAGACGCCACCGATAAAAAACTACTAGTTCTATTGCAAACCGACAGTAAAAAGACAACCAAAGAATTATCCTTAAAATTGAATCTTTCGGTAACGGCAGTTTACGAAAGAATCAAAAAACTAGAGCGAGAAGGAATTGTCAAAAACTATGTAGCATTAGTAGATAAATTAAAAATTGAAAAAGGTTTCGTGGTTTTCTGCCATTTAAAACTCATTCAGCATACCAAAGAATTTCTAACCAAATTCGAAAGCGAAGTCATCAAACTTAACGAAGTGTTAGAATGCCATCATGTAAGCGGTGATTACGATTATATTTTAAAAGTTTTGGTAAAAGACATGGAAGCATACAGAGAATTTTTAGTAACGAAATTAACCACATTACAGCATATTGGGAGTACACAAAGTACGTTTATGATTAATGAGGTCAAGAATTCGACAATTATTTCTTTTTGAGTTATTTCTTTTCTGAGATTCTAAATTTTCGAAAGAGAAAGGGATAATTAAAATAAACTTGGTGAATCTCTGCGAAAACTCTTTGAGTATCTTTGCGAAATGAATATTTTAGAATAACAGTCCAATCCATTATTCAAAAATCAAAAAAGAATCACTTTCTTTTCAAAAATTAAAGAAATCATAACAAAAAACCTTAAGCATTAAACTTTAAACAAAACTTTATTCCTTAATTTTGTATCGCTAAAAATAAAATAAATAAACTATGAGTTCATTTGACGTAGTCATTATAGGTTCAGGTCCTGGCGGATATGTATCAGCAATTCGTTGCGCACAATTAGGTTTCAAAACAGCAATTGTAGAAAAGTATAACTCTTTGGGCGGAACTTGCCTTAACGTTGGTTGTATTCCTTCAAAAGCATTACTTTCTTCTTCTCATCATTACGCAGAAATTGCACATTTTGCAGATCACGGGATCGAAGTTTCCGGAGATGTGAAAATCAATTTAGAGAAAATGATTGCCCGCAAGCAAGGGGTTGTAGATCAAACCGTAGGCGGAATCAACTACTTAATGGACAAAAATAAAATCACTGTTTTTAACGGTTTAGGTTCTTTCGTCGATGCAACACACATTGCAGTTGCAAAAGCAGACGGAACATCTGAAACTATTGAAACTAAATATGCTGTAATCGCTACAGGTTCAAAACCATCTTCTTTGCCTTTCATCAAAATTGATAAAGAAAGAATCATCACTTCTACTGAAGCTTTGGCTTTAAAAGAAGTTCCAAAGCATTTGGTAATTATTGGTGGTGGAGTAATCGGAATCGAGCTTGGACAAGTTTACCTTCGTTTAGGAGCTCAGGTTTCTGTAGTAGAATTTATGGACAGAATCATTCCTGGAATGGATGGTGCTTTGTCTAAAGAATTGACTAAAGTACTGAAAAAACAAGGAATGAAATTCTACGTTTCTCACAAAGTAAAATCGGTTGAAAGAAACGGCGATGCTGTGGTTGTTCAGGCTGAAAATGCAAAAGGAGAAACAATTACTCTTGAAGGAGATTATTCATTAGTTTCTGTTGGTCGTCGTCCTTACACAGACGGATTAAACGCTGACAAAGCCGGAGTGAAAATTTCAGACAGAGGGCAAGTAGAAGTAAACGATCATTTACAGACTAATGTTCCAAATATTTATGCGATTGGAGATGTTGTTCGTGGAGCAATGTTAGCACACAAAGCGGAAGAAGAAGGAACTATGGTTGCTGAAATCTTAGCAGGTCAAAAACCACATATCGATTATAACTTAATTCCTGGTGTTGTTTACACCTGGCCGGAAGTGGCTGCAGTTGGACAAACTGAAGAGCAGGTTAAAGCTTTAGGAACCGAATATAAAGTAGGAAGCTTCCCTTTCAAAGCTTTAGGGCGTGCAAGAGCAAGCGGGGATTTAGACGGATTTGTAAAAATCATTGCTGATGCTAAAACAGATGAGGTTTTAGGAGTTCACATGATTGGAGCACGTACAGCTGATTTAATTGCTGAAGCCGTTACAGCTATGGAATTCAAGGCTTCTGCCGAAGATATTTCTAGAATGAGCCATGCGCATCCAACTTTCGCCGAAGCGATAAAAGAAGCAGCTTTGGCAGCTACAGATAATAGAGCATTACACGTATAATTAATTTTACGTTTTATATCAGGCCCAACATTTTTTAAGTGTTGGGTTTTCTGTTTTATAAGAAAATTTATTTGCTCCCAGATGTAAAAAACAGCAATAATTCTGTAAAATGATTTATTGCTCTGATGGTATCTTTGCTTTAATAAAAAGAGACATCATGAAAAATAGATATATAATTCCGGTTTTAATAGGAGCAGGAATCGCTTTTGCATTTCATTCCTGCGGTTCGACCATTCCAAAAAAAGCAACTGCAATCAGCAATTTTGATAAAGCAAAATATTTGGGAAAATGGTATGAAATCGCCAGATTAGATCACAAATGGGAAAAAAACCTGAACAACGTAACTGCCGAATATTCCTTAAACGATGATGGAACTATAAAAGTCGACAATAAAGGTTATAATGTAAAAAAGGCCAAGTGGGAGGAGAGCATTGGGAAAGCCAAATTTGTTGGAGAAGATACTGTAGGAATGCTTAAGGTATCTTTTTTTGGACCTTTTTATTCCGGATATAATGTAGTTGCAATTGACACTGAATACAAGTATGTTCTTGTTGTTGGCGAAAGCTTAAAATACATGTGGATACTTTCAAGAGAAACCAGTATTCCGGAGAGTGTGAAAACCGATTTTCTTATGAAAGCCCGTGAAATTGGATATAAAACTTCGGAGTTGGTATGGGTAAAGCATGACAAAACAAATTAAAATTGAAACCCGGCATTTTGAAGTGCCGGGTTTTGTTTTAGTAACCTTAAGGGGTAAAAACTGTTTTGTAATTATCCCAATATCTGTAAATCAAAAATAAATTAGCAAGCAATAATAATATGGCAATTGGTAAGCCTTCGGGAGCCAGAAAGTAATTGATAAACAAAATATTGATAGTAATTGGTAAGATCAATATGTTGGCTAATGTCACAAAACGGCCTGTTACAAACGAAATACCGCAAAGTAATTCTATCGTTTTTGCTAAAGGCAACAAGTACGTTGAGGCCACTAACCCCATATTAAAAGCCTTAAAATTACCGGTTGTTTCTGGTTCCGGAGCAAGTTTAAAGAAAAAACTAATTGAGGCAAAGAGCAGTAACAGACCAATCAAAACGCGGACAATAATGGTAGCAATTTTCATAATACTAGATTTAATAGGTTAAAATATAATTTATTTGCTGGTAAACTTTTTTTAAATCTAATCTTCAATAAAAACGTAAATCTGGTTTTACGTGTGTTTTATTGATAATTTTACAATCAAAGCAATCCAATTTTAGGATTAATGAAATGTTATATCAAATATAATGAATTTTTTCTTATGAAATCATTACTTATTAACAGTTTTAGTTGGCTTGTTGGATTGATTTCTAAAGCTTAAGTTTTTCTATTTTAGACTTTCGTTAATAAGTCGTTCCATTAACTTATTCAAAAACTCAACCTGATAATTTCCAACAGATGCTACAAGATGATCATTTCCAATGCCACTATCATTCGTTATGAAAACATATGTTCCATTCGTTGCAATTGCCATATAACGCATCAAAAACTCCGTTTCTTTGTCGATGCCACTAGCAGTAATTGGAATGATTCTTATTCCTTTTTTACTTGCTTCAGCAATTAAATTGTGAATTTCTGAGATTATTTGATCATCATAATGAGGGGGAGCATCCAATACTAAAAAAAGGATTCTTGAAGTAGCATTTTCTGACCATTCTAAATCATTAATTGATTTGCTTAAAGCAGTTTCGACAGCCTCAGGAAAATCACCTCCGGCTTCCGCAGATTGTTCTTTAATAAATCCTATGGTATCATCAATATCTGTCGAAAAATCAGATATTTTAGTAACATAATCTTCGCCTTTATCTCTATAAAAAACAGCTCCCATATTTATTGTGGTGCCTTGATTATTGCGTTTTACTTTTGAGATGACATCTGTCAATTCTTCTTTCAAATAATCTATTTCATCTCCCATAGAGCCTGTTGCATCAACCATGAAAGCAATGTCGATTTTCTTTTCCTTATTATTTGATTCATTATAATTTTTTAAAACTATTCTGTTGATTTCTTTGTCTTTATAGTTTTGGATATTTTGAAATATCCGATTTCCAATTTTTATTTTTAGATTTTGATTATCAGATTGATTCTGATTGTCTACTGAAGGCCATAATTCGGCATTTCCTTTATTGTTTGTTTTGGAAGACCAAATGATATTGTTTTGAGAATTAAGCAGTAAAACAGGTGCATCAACTACATTTTCAAAATTCGATTTTACATTCACAGAAATCCTGTTTTTTAGATCGTATCTCCAGTAAGTACTCATTTCGGAAAATTCTGAATTTTCATTTAAAGATTCCCAAAATGACCAATTGCTTAAATCATTCCATTCACCTGCAGTAATTTGTCCGGCCTGAATTTGTTGTTTGTTTTCGCTTTCTGAATATTCAGATTTTGAAGATTCTGCATCTGCACGATCTTCTGTAGCCGAAGATTCTATTGTTACATCTGCAGAGGATGTAGAATCTGCTTTTTTACAAGAAAAAAGGAATGTGATAATTAGCAAGGTAATTAAACCTAATTTTGCAATTGTTTTCATAAAAGTTTTAAAAATTGATTAATAAAAATATTTACACCATGTAAATACAATTTTGTTAGAAAAAGCGTGAGTAATTTTTAATCAAATAGGCAGGAAAAGTTTTAATAATTAGTTCTAATTCGATATACTAAAAAGTGTGCCAATATTTTTTTAAGATTACTTTATTGAAGGAATTTTTTTGTCGTAATTTTGAAGTCTAAAATTCATCCATTTTTGAGAGTTTCCATTCACAAGCACATTCAAGATCCAGAGCATTTTAAACAGCAGCTTTTAAGTTGGTCCCAACAATTTCGCGAAGTTATTTTTTTGGATAGTAATTCTTATCCGCAAGAATATTCCAGCTTTGATTGTATGATGGCTGTGGATGCTTTTACATCTTTAAAAACTGATTTTCATAATGCTTTTGAAGATTTAAAGCAATACCAGCAAACTACAAAAGACTGGCTTTTTGGCTATTTGTCTTATGATTTAAAAAATGACACAGAATCTTTGGAATCTTCAAACTTTGATGGTCTGCATTTTCCGGATTTGTTTTTCTTTCAGCCCAAAAAAATATTTTTATTGAAAGGAAATCAACTTGAAATTCAGTATTTATTATTTTGTGATGATGAGGTTGAAACAGATTTAGAAGAAATTATAGAAAGTCATTCTGAATCATTTGTCACACTGAGCGGAGTCGAAGTGCAGCAGCGAATTTCTAAAGAATTATATGTTCAAAAAGTAAATAAAATGCTGGAACATATTCATGCCGGAGATATGTATGAAGCGAATTTTTGTATGGAGTTTTTTGCTGAAAATGCAGTTATCAATCCGTTGGAAAAATTCCAAAAACTGAATGAGATTTCAAAAGCACCATTTTCAGTATTCTTTAAAAATAATAAGCATTTTTTACTATCAGCATCGCCGGAACGTTATCTGAAAAAAACGGGTGATACAATCATTTCTCAGCCCATAAAAGGAACCTCGAAACGATTTTCAGATATAAATGAAGATGAAAAGTCGAAGCGAAATCTTGAAACCGATGCTAAAGAAAGAGCGGAGAACATTATGATTACTGATTTGGTCAGGAATGATTTATCACACACAGCACAAAAAGGATCTGTAGAAGTTGTGGAACTTTGCAAAATTTATTCTTTTTTGCAGGTACATCAAATGATTTCTACGGTAACCTCAAAATTAGATGCCCTATATTCACCTGTGGATGTTTTAAAAACTACTTTCCCAATGGGAAGTATGACAGGTGCTCCAAAAATTTCGGTAATGAAAATCATTGAAAATCTGGAAGAAACCAAACGTGGTTTGTATAGCGGCGCTGTTGGTTATTTTACACCCGATGGAGATTTTGATTTTAATGTTGTGATCAGAAGTATTTTGTACAATCAGGAAAATAAGTACGTTTCATTTTCTGTTGGTAGTGCTATAACTTCTCAGTCCGTGCCTGAAAAAGAATATGAAGAATGTTTGTTAAAAGCCAAAGCGATGTCTGAGGTATTATCTGGTTCAAATTGAAAATTATTTTAAAAGTGTTTATATGAAGTTAATCTTAAGAACTTATAATTTAAAATTAAAACACACTTTTAGAATTTCGCGAAAATCAATTGATTTTCAGCCTTCACTTATTGTAGAATTGCAGGAAGATGGATTTTCCGGCTTTGGTGAAGCTACTTCAAATCCGTATTATAATATTACCGTTGAAATGTTGCAAAATGAAATTGAAAAAATACGTGGTATTGTAGAAGCAACTTTTGATGAAACTCCCAAAGAATTCTGGTCAAAAATAAATGGGGTACTTAGCGCAAATCCATTTGCCTTATGTGCTTTGGATAATGCGTATCATGATTTATACGCCCGTAAAAAGGCAAAAAAATTATATGAAATGTGGAATTATGAGATTTCAAATAATCCGTTAACCAATTATACAATTGGAATTGATAACATTGAAAATATGGTTAGGAAGTTAAAAGAATTTCCGTGGCCTATTTATAAAATAAAGCTCGGAACTCCCGAAGATATCGCCATTGTAACCGAATTGCGAAAACACAGTGATGCGATTTTCAGAGTCGATGCCAACTGTGCCTGGACGGTAGATGAAACTTTATCGAATGCAGAAATCTTAAAAGAATTAGGAGTTGAATTTATAGAGCAGCCTCTAAAAGCAAATGACTGGGAAGGGCAGCGAGAGGTTTTTAAGAACTCAGTTTTGCCTATAATGGCAGATGAAAGTTGTATTGCAGAAGCAGATGTTCCTAAATGCCATGATCATTTTCATGGTGTAAATATTAAACTAATGAAATGTGGCGGAATAACGCCTGGCAGACGAATGATTGCCGAAGCTAAAAAACTAGGTTTAAAAACAATGGTGGGTTGTATGACGGAATCAACTGTTGGTATTTCTGCGATTGCACATTTACTCCCCGAATTAGATTATGTAGATATGGATGGCTCGTTATTATTGGCTGAAGATATTGCCAGTGGCGTTACGATCAAAAACGGAAAAACCTATTATGCTGAAGGAACTGGCACCGGAGTGATTTTGTTCTGACTTTCGTTTTAAAATAATGTACCTTTGTAAAAAATTAAACGATGACGAATAACGATATCTTAAAAAAACTTCGCGTGGCTTTGATGCTCCGTGATGACCAAATAGTTGAAATTTTAGAGTTAGTAGATTTTAGAATTTCAAAATCAGAATTGGGTGCTTTTTTCAGGGCAGAAGATCATGAAAATTACATGGAATGCGGTGATCAGGTTTTACGTAATTTCCTAAACGGATTGGTAATTCATTTAAGAGGGACGAAGGAAAATCCGAAAAACCCAAATGATGTTTTAGCAAAACATAAAGCAGAAATTCCGAAGAAAGAAACTTCTAAAGAAAGACCTGAATTTAAAGCAAGTCCAAAAGATTCAGAAAAAGGAAGAGGGGATCAGAAACCTAAATCTGCGACAGGAGCTAAAAAGCCTTTCAAGAAAAACAACACTAAAACGGCACCTAAAGTACAGGTTGTAGAAAAAGTGGTTTACAAAAACGGAAAGAATAAAAAATAATTGATATTACGATATCATAATTTAATAAATCCCTTTGAGAACATCGAAGGGATTTTTTATTGACAAAAAATTACTGTAGAGACGCACAGCAGTGCGTCTAACTGTCCGTGAATCTATATAGAATAACATTGCGTACACGCACTGCTGTGCGTCTCTATGATATACGGACTAAATAAAAAACAAAAATCCCTCCGAATATCGAAGGGATTTTCTATATAACTAATTTCTTATTTGATTAAGATAAAGCAGCTTTAACCTGATCAGCAGCTTCCTGAAATTGAACAGCAGATAAAATTGGCATACCTGAATTGTCAATTAATTCTTTTGCAATTTCAGCATTTGTTCCTTGCAAACGAACGATGATTGGCACATTGATAGCATCTCCCATGTTCTTGTAAGCATCAACAACACCTTGAGCAACACGGTCACAACGAACGATTCCTCCGAAGATGTTAATTAAAATAGCTTTTACGTTTGGATCTTTTAAGATAATACGGAAAGCAGTTTCAACACGTTTTGCATCAGCAGTTCCACCAACGTCAAGGAAGTTAGCAGGCTCAAAACCAGCATATTTAATTAAATCCATAGTTGCCATTGCAAGACCTGCTCCGTTTACCATACACCCTACAGTACCGTCAAGATCTACATAGTTCAAACCAACTTCTTTAGCTTCAACTTCGATTGGGTTCTCCTCACGAATATCGCGCATTTCAGCATATTTTGGTTGTCTGTATAAAGCATTATCATCGATATTTACTTTAGCATCAACAGCCATTATTTTGTTATCAGATGTTTTCAAAACCGGGTTGATTTCAAACATAGAAGCATCAGAACCAATGTAAGCATTGTATAATGAATCGATGAATTTTACCATTTCTTTGAAAGCATTTCCAGAAAGACCTAAGTTAAAAGCAATTCTTCTTGCTTGAAAACCTTGTAAACCTACAGAAGGATCAACTTCTTCAGTAAAAATTAAATGTGGTGTGTGCTCAGCAACTTCTTCAATATCCATTCCACCTTCAGTAGAATACATAATCATGTTGCGTCCCGTAGCTCTATTCAATAAAACAGAAACATAAAATTCAGAAGTTTCACTTTCACCAGGATAGTAAACATCTTCAGCTACTAAAACTTTGTTTACTTTTTTACCCTCAGCAGAAGTTTGAGGTGTAATCAATTGCATTCCGATGATTTGTCCAGCGATTTCTTCAACTTGTTGCAAGTTTTTAGCCAACTTAACTCCACCACCTTTTCCACGGCCACCTGCGTGAATTTGTGCTTTTATTACATGCCATCCTGTTCCAGTTTCGGCAGTTAATTGTTTTGCAGCAGCCACGGCTTCAACTGCATTATTAGCCACAATTCCGCGTTGAATGCGTACTCCGTAACTTGCTAAAATTTCTTTTCCTTGATATTCGTGTATGTTCATAATATAGAATTTGTCTGGTTCTGAATTTATTTCAGAATAAAAGTGCGACAAAAGTAGCAAAATTGAACTGAAAAGTAAAATCTTTTTTAATTAATAATAAACCAATCTCAGTTTGTTAAATAAATCCAAGGCAAAGTCAAATAATGGTTAAGCAAATATGTTCTTAATGTTAATTACAAATCACTATATCGTTTTAGAATTAACAAAAAAGCTACGTGTTTTAGTTACATAATGTCGATTTTTCTTAATATAATTTAAATGCAATTGTCATTTTGTCAATTCACAATGCGTTCTATAATATTATTATCATTTAAGAACCCTTTTTCTAATATTCCTATAAAAGTGTAAGGCAAAGCATAATTTTGGTACATTATATTTAATGAAATCTTTATTTTTGTAAAAAAAAAATATCAAGAATGAAACTAAAAGAACAAGGCCTTTATTTGCCAGAATTCGAGCATGAAAACTGCGGAGCTGGTTTTATCTGCAATCTTAAAGGAGAAAAGACAAACCAAATTATTCATGACGCTCTTGAAATTCTAGTTAAGCTGGAACACAGAGGTGGAGTGAGTGCTGATGGTAAAACAGGAGATGGAGCTGGACTTTTAATTGATATTCCTCATGATTATTTCAAGAGGATATGTGATTTTGAATTACCTGCTGCACGTGAGTATGCTGTTGGAATGGTATTTATGCCAAAGATTAAGAATCAATATGATTTTTGTAAAGATATTTTTGAAAAAGAAGTCAAAGCACAAGGACTTTCTGTTTTAGGATGGAGAGAAGTGCCGGTTGATTCTTCTCAACTGGGTGAAATCGCATTGGCGTCAGAACCAAGTATCCAGCAAATATTTATTGGAAAAAATGAAGAAATAGAAGATGCTGTTTTTAAAGCTAAATTATACGCAGCACGTAAGATTACTGAGCATATAATCAGAAATTCTAAAATTTCTCAAAGCTCGTATTTTTATCTTCCAAGTTTATCTACTACGACTATAATATATAAAGGTATCATTATGCCTGAAGATATTGGTCCGTATTATACCGATTTACAACAAACGGATTTGGTTACTCGTCTTGCATTAGTACACCAGCGTTTCTCTACCAATACAATGCCTACATGGGAATTGGCTCAGCCATTCAGATACATGTGTCAGAATGGAGAGATCAATACGTTGCGTGGTAACGTGAGCAGAATGCGTGTTCGTGAAGAGATTATGAAAAGTGAGGTTTTCGGGCCACAAATCGATAAATTATTCCCAATCATTTTACCTGGAAAGTCAGATTCTGCTTCTATGGATATGGTGGTGGAATTGTTAACACATACCGGAAGATCATTGCCTGAAGTAATGATGATGATGATTCCTGAAGCATGGGAAAAACATAAAACAATGTCTCCTGAAAGAAAAGCATTCTACGAATATAATGCTTGTATCATGGAGCCTTGGGATGGTCCTGCTTCTGTACCTTTCTCCGATGGAGATTATGTTGGAGCTTTGTTAGACCGTAACGGACTAAGACCTTCAAGATATACAGTTACTAAAAGTGGTAAATTAATCATGGCTTCAGAAATTGGAGTTGTAGATGTACCTGCTGAGGATGTAGAAAGTCATGGTAGATTAGAGCCGGGTAAAATGTTCCTTGTAGACATGAACGAAGGACGTATCATTAATGACGAGGAAATCAAAAGCAAAATTGTTTCTGAAAGACCTTATCAGGAATGGTTGAACCAATACAGATTACACTTAAGAGATGTACCTGAAACATCAGATGTTTGTCCGGTTGAAACTATTGATTTGCCTACAAGAGAACGTCTTTTTAACTATACATTAGAAGATATTCAGGACATGATTACGCCAATGGCTCAAACAGGTAAAGAAGCCTTGGGATCAATGGGTATCGATACCCCTCTTGCAGTATTATCAGACAGACCACAGTTAATTCCAAATTACTTCAAACAATTATTTGCACAGGTTACCAATCCGCCTTTGGATGGAATCCGTGAGGAAATTGTAACTGATATTGCTTTGAATTTAGGTCAGGACCGTAATATTTTTGATATTTCAAGCAAACAGTGCCGTAAATTAAGAATCCAGAATCCGGTTATTTCTAACGGAGATTTAGAAAAAATCAGAACGATTTCTATAGATAATTTCAAAGCAGAAACTTTTAAAATTTTATATCCTAAATCTGAGGGTATGAATGGTTTGGAAAATGCTTTGGACGCTATTATTGTTCAAATCACAAAAGCGGTAGAACAAGGTACAAACATTATTATTCTTTCTGACAGAGGGGTAAATAAAGAATTGGCACCAATTCCTGCTTTATTAGCTTGTTCCTATGTAAATCATCAAATGAACCGTTTACGCAAGCGTTCTTATTTTGATATTATCATGGAATCTGCTGAGCCGCGTGAGCCACATCATTTTGCTACTTTATTTGGATATGGTGCCAGTGCGATCAATCCTTATATGGTAAATGAAATTATTCGTGTTCAGGTTCAGGAAGGATTTATTACCGGAATTTCAGAACAAAAAGCAGTTGATAATTTCAATAAAGCGATTGGTTCAGGAATTTTAAAAATCATGAACAAAATCGGAATCTCAACTTTACATTCATACAGAGGTTCTCAAATTTTTGAAATTGTTGGATTCAATTCTAAATTCGTTGAAAAATACTTCCCATACACGGCTTCAAGAATCGAAGGTATCGGGTTGTATGAAATTGAAAAAGAAATTACAGAAAGATATAAATATGCTTACCCTGATAA
The DNA here is from genome assembly GCA_965650235.1 of uncultured Flavobacterium sp. Lineage (GTDB taxonomy): Bacteria > Bacteroidota > Bacteroidia > Flavobacteriales > Flavobacteriaceae > Flavobacterium. The sequence continues at coordinate 41,154 of CBFGNY010000002.1, forward strand.
ACTAATTTCAAGCAGATTAGGTTTGAATATTGGTGGAGAATACAGATGGAGACGTAATGGAGAAAGACACTTGTTTAATCCTACTACGATTGCCAAATTACAGCAGGCTGTTCGATTGAGTGATCAGGATAGTTATGATGTGTATTCAAATGCAATTAACGATCAGGCTAAGAGTTTAATGACAATTCGTGGATTATTCGAATTTGATAATTTAGATCCGATTCCATTAGACGAAGTAGAACCATGGACAGAAATTGTAAAACGTTTCAAAACGGGAGCAATGTCTTACGGATCTATCTCAAGAGAAGCGCATGAGAATTTAGCGATTGCCATGAACCGTATTGGAGGAAAATCCAATTCAGGTGAAGGTGGAGAAGACAGAAAACGTTTTCAGCCGGATATCAACGGAGACAGTCGTAATTCAGCTATCAAACAAGTTGCTTCGGGACGTTTTGGAGTTACTTCTCACTATTTGTCAAGTGCAAAAGAAATTCAGATTAAAATGGCTCAGGGAGCTAAGCCTGGAGAAGGTGGTCAGTTGCCTGGAGAAAAAGTATTGCCATGGATTGCAGAAGCACGTAATTCAACTCCTTTCGTAGGATTGATTTCGCCTCCGCCTCACCACGACATTTACTCTATTGAAGATTTGGCACAATTAATCTTTGACTTGAAAAATGCCAACAGAGAAGCTCGTATCAATGTGAAATTGGTTTCTGAAGTAGGTGTTGGAACAATTGCTGCCGGTGTTGCGAAAGCAAAAGCAGATGTTGTTTTGATTGCAGGTTATGATGGTGGAACAGGAGCTTCTCCTTTAACATCATTGAAACACGCAGGTCTTCCTTGGGAACTTGGATTGGCAGAAGCACAGCAGACTTTGGTATTGAACAACTTAAGAAGCAGAATCGTTGTAGAATGTGACGGTCAGTTAAAAACAGGTCGTGACGTAGCTATCGCTGCTTTATTAGGAGCTGAGGAATTTGGTTTTGCAACCGCGCCTCTTGTAGCTTCTGGTTGTATCATGATGCGTAAATGTCACCTGAATACGTGTCCGGTTGGAATTGCAACTCAGGATAAAGAATTGCGTAAAAATTTCAAAGGAACACCTGAGCACGTTATTAATTTCTTCTACTATGTTGCAGAAGAATTAAGAGGTATCATGGCGCAATTAGGATTCAGAACTTTAGGAGATATGGTGGGACAAACCCATAAAATCAATTCTAATAAAGCGATTGATCATTACAAAGCAAAAGGATTAGATTTATCTTCTATTTTATACAGGCCAGCTGCGTACAAAACAATGCCAGTTCGTAATACTGAAAAGCAGGATCATGGTTTAGAGGGTGTATTGGATTTCCAAATTCTTAGAGATTCTCACCGAGCTTTGTACAGAAAAGAAAAAATGACTTTAGAATATCCAATCAACAACATTAACCGTTCTGTTGGAGCTATCGTTAGTAATGAGATTTCTAAAATATATGGTCACCTTGGATTACCTGAGGATACGTTAAATATTAATTTTACTGGTTCTGCAGGTCAGAGTTTAGGAGCTTTTAGTGCTCACGGACTAACATTTACTGTAGAAGGAAATACTAATGATTATTTAGGTAAAGGATTATCCGGAGCTAAATTGATCATTAAAAAACCTGCAAAAGCAACTTTTGTAGCTGAGAATAATATCATTGTTGGAAACGTTTGTTTATTTGGTGCAATCGAGGGAGAGGCTTATATCAATGGTATAGCCGGAGAGCGATTTGCAGTACGTAATTCTGGAGCGATTGCTGTAGTGGAAGGTGTTGGAGATCACGGTTGTGAGTACATGACCGGAGGTAAAGTAGTAGTATTGGGTAGTACCGGCAGAAACTTTGCTGCAGGTATGAGTGGTGGTATCGCTTATATCTATGATCCTGAACACAAGTTTAAAAACGGATTGTGTAATACGGAAACAATCGAATTTGAAACAGTGGAAGGCGATGACGCTGACGACTTGAAAAATTTGATCCAAAGACACGTTCTGTACACGAACAGTACAAGAGGAACAGAATTATTAAACGATTGGGAATCGAGCTTAGACAACTTCGTCAAAGTGATGCCTACAGAGTACAAAAAAGCGTTAAAGCGTCTGGAAACAGAAGAACAAATGGTAGAAGAATTAACAGCATAATACAATGGGAAAAGTAACAGGTTTTAAAGAATTCGAAAGACAAGACGAATCATATCAAGCGGTTAAAGATCGTGTAGAAAATTATAATGAATTTACGATTCCTTTGAGTGAAGCTGAAATTACTACTCAAGGAGCTCGTTGCATGGATTGTGGTATTCCTTTTTGTCACAGTGGCTGTCCTCTTGGGAATTTGATTCCCGATTTCAATCACATGGTATACCAGGAAGAATGGCAAAAAGCCTCATGGATTTTGCATTCAACCAACAACTTTCCTGAATTCACAGGACGTTTATGTCCGGCACCATGCGAAAAAGCATGTGTATTGGGACTTATTGAAGAGCCAATCACTATTGAAAACATAGAGAAAAATATTGTGGAGCGCGCCTTTTTGGAAGGATGGATCAAACCACAACCGCCAAAAGTAAGAACTGGTAAAACAGTTGCAGTGGTAGGATCAGGTCCTGCAGGATTGGCAGCAGCTCAGCAATTAAACAGAGCAGGTCATACTGTTACTGTTTTTGAAAGAGACAATGCAATTGGAGGTTTATTACGTTATGGAATTCCGAATTTCAAATTAGAAAAAGGAATTATCGACAGACGTGTAGCTATTTTAGAGGCTGAAGGAATTAACTTTAAAGTAAATACAAACGTTGGTGTAAACTATTCAATTGAAGATTTAAAAGCATTCGATTCTATTGTACTTTGCGGAGGTGCTACAGAAAGAAGAGGTTTGCCTACTCCCGGAGCTGATGCTGATGGTGTAGTTCAGGCTATGGATTTCTTAACACAGCAGACTAAAGTAGTTTTTGGAGAGAAAATCGAAAATCAGGTATTGGCAACCGGAAAAGATGTGATCGTAATTGGTGGTGGAGATACAGGTTCTGACTGTGTTGGAACATCCAACCGTCACGGTGCAAAATCGGTAACCAACTTTGAGATCATGCCGAAACCGCCAGTTGGCAGAAGTGCATCAACTCCTTGGCCTTACTGGCCATTGCAGTTAAAAACATCTACTTCTCACAAAGAAGGTTGTGAAAGAGACTGGTTAATCAATACAAAAGAATTTATCAAAGACGAAAGTGGTAAATTAATAGCTTTGAAAACCGTAAAAGTAGAGTGGAAAATAGTTCCTGGACAGCGTCCTGAATTAATCGAAGTAGAAGGTTCTGAAAAAGTTTGGCCTTGTGATTTAGCTTTATTGGCACTTGGTTTTACAGGTCCTGAAAAAACATTAAGCAGTCAGTTAGGATTAGAAATTGATTTCAGAAGCAACTATAAAGCTAATAATTACCAGACAAATGTTCCAAATGTGTTCACGGCTGGAGATATGAGAAGAGGACAATCATTGATTGTTTGGGCTATTTCTGAAGGTAGAGAAGCTGCTCGTCAGGTTGATATCTACTTAATGGGCAAATCAGATTTGCCTACTAAAGAGGGTGGAGACTTACCTGGAGTTTAATAAATATATTTATAAAGTTTTAAACGGCTGTCATTATTGATAGCCGTTTTGCTTTTTTTATAGCTAATGTGTAATTATTTTTCTAAATGTTTGAAATCTAAATAAAACTCACAGAAAGTTTAAAAAACAAACAATTTGTTATATTTTGTTATTTTTCTATAATTAATTTTTTTACTCTCAAAAGAATAATAAATTTGCTCAAAATAAAGTTTAACAATGCAAGCAAAAGATTTACTGCAGTTAGCAGACCAATTTGGAAGTCCATTATATGTTTATGATGCCGAAAAAATCCAATCACAGTACAACAGGTTAACGAAAGCTTTCTCTAAGGTAGAAAACTTACGAATTAACTATGCCATGAAGGCTTTGTCTAACGTTGCGATTCTTCAGTTATTAAAGAACATGGGGTCTGGCTTAGATACTGTATCAATTCAGGAGGTTCAATTAGGGCTTCATGCTGGCTATGAACCTGACAGAATCTTCTTTACGCCAAACGGTGTTTCCCTTGAAGAGATCGAGCAAGTTGCCGAAATGGGGGTTCAGATCAATATTGACAACCTTTCCATATTAGAGCAATTCGGAACAAAATATCCAACCGTACCCGTATGTATTCGTATCAATCCTCACGTAATGGCGGGTGGAAACGAAAATATTTCGGTAGGACATATCGATAGTAAATTCGGAATTTCTGTACATCAGTTGCCTCATTTAGTGCGTATTGTGGAAAATACAAACATGAATATCGTAGGGATCCACATGCACACAGGATCTGATATTTTAGACATTGAAGTGTTTTTATATGCAGCCGAAATATTATTCGACGCTGCTAAAAAATTCAAAAATCTGGAGTTTTTAGATTTCGGAAGCGGATTCAAAGTACCGTACAAAAAAGACGATATCGAAACGGATATTGAGGAATTAGGTAAAAAATTATCAAAAAGATTCAATTCTTTCTGTGCTGAATATGGTAAAGATTTAACCCTGATTTTCGAACCAGGGAAATTCTTAGTGAGTGAAGCAGGTTTCTTTTTGGCAAAAGTAAACGTAGTAAAACAAACGACTTCAACGGTTTTTGCCGGAATCGATAGTGGATTCAACCACTTGATTCGTCCAATGTTTTACGGTTCACAGCACCATATCGAAAACATCTCGAACCCAAAAGGAAAAGAGCGTTTTTACTCCGTAGTAGGATACATTTGCGAAACTGATACGTTTGCCAGCAACAGAAGAATCCCTGAAATTGCAGAAGGCGATATCTTAGCGTTCAGAAACGCAGGAGCTTATTGTTTCTCAATGGCTTCAAACTACAATTCAAGATACAAACCGGCTGAGGTTTTATGGAAAGACGGTCAGGGTATCCTGATTCGCCAACACGAAACATTCGAAGATTTGCTTAAAAATCAAATTCCGTTGCCAGTAGAAGCAACCGTTTAAAAATAAAAAAAAAGAGAATATCAATGATGAAGTCCCATTCCCGAAAGGTGAATGGGATTTTTTTTGCACAATATTGTCATTCCGACGAAGGAGGAATCTCCGCAAGTAACTACAAAGTAAAGATGTTGTTGCTAATAAACAATGGTATCAGGTTGGAACACGCTTAAATATTATGAAGAAGAAAGTATTGATTTTTATGATGATCTTGCTACAGGCTATAAGTTAATCAATGAGAATGATTTGCCTAAAGAATTTGCCAGACTTTTTATTCAATCATAGGTAAAGTTTCCATTTCGGTTAATAACTGGAATTAAGATAAATGAACTTCAGATTGAATCACTTATTAATTACTCAAAAGAGAATTTTGAAATCCTGAATAATCTGGAAGATGAAAATACAAGTATACATGTACATCGGGATGGCAAGAACTTTGAATCTTGGTTTACAGATCAGAAAAGAATGAAGACTAGAAGACTATAAGAAATATAATAGAATGAAATAAAATTTTACCTTCACTATCTCTATTAGTATCTCTATTAATATAATTACCTGTACTACGTTTAGTATCTCTATTAGTATTATTATCTTTAGTTTGTTCTATGTTTTCATTACGTTTAGTATCTCTATTAGTATTATTACCTTTAGTTTGTTCTATGTTTTCATTACGTTTAGTATCTCTATTAGTATTATTATGTATTACCGTATTATTTACTATATTTGTAATTGTATTATTTGTACATTCGTACAAAGTAAAAAACCACCAGATCCTCAAAAAGAATCCAGTGGTTAAAAAGTTTTTACTTTTTCCAAGCAAGCACGAATTTTCTAAATTGCTTGATAACACGGGGTAGCAAATATAATATCAGCGATAACCCAATAATGTTTTGTATTTCCATCTATATCGAAATAACGGATTAAACAATCCACCTTAAAACCAAAAGTCGGAAGCTTTTGGTTTTTTTATGGCTTCAGGTGACTTACTCACTTGCTTTACAAATATACTTCATTATTAGAGAAGAGGCAAGGCTTCAATATTACCTAATTTTCAATAATAAAATACCCATAAATGGCACTTCTGATGAAAAAATCAGTTCTAAAATTTATTCTTTTACTACATTTTTACGCCGCTTTTAACCACTTTTTGCAATATCAAGTTATTAACAAAGTTATTAACATTTTAGAAAACAAAAGCACTGTTATTGAATTAGTTAGTTACTATTTTTTATAATTTTGGTTCAAAACAAATACGATATGACTGAAACTGGAACAGAACCTATCCTTAATATTATAAAAGACCCCACAGATATCACATCATGGATTCTAATCATAATTGTAATTATAACTGAAATATCAATAAAAGATAGAATTAGCAAACTAAATAAAAATCCTGATATCAAAACTATAGAAGATGACATTGCTTTATTGAGATATGTGATTGAATCCTATTTTAAAAAGTTGGTTGGATGAGAATTTACTTTTACTAAAACCAATGTGATTATTTTCTAAATAAAAAAACCACTTCGGAAAGTGGTTTTATATAGAATTTTATTTTGATAATTTTTCTAATTCCGTAATTTTAGCTTTAAAATCCTTAAGGCTAATTGGTCGAAACTCTGAACCTATACTATTATCAAGTATATATGTTTTAAATTTATCAAATTCCATAGTTCTACTTAATTTTCCATTACCGTCCGCATTAGCTGAGGCAGAACCAAAACCGAAACCAATACCTGCATTCATATTTGCGTTCACTGATCCGTTAAAACTACCTGATTTAGAATTCGAACTAAGAAGTGCGTAATAATTTTCTTTTAAATTAATTACAACATTAGGATTATCAGATGGTAGTTTCTTTAAGACACTTTTTAATATTTTACATCTTCTCAAATAAGTAGCCTTATCTTCCTTTTGTAATGGCTTGGAAGCACTATATGCACTAAACAAAGGTGAATTCATAACACAAGTAATAACAACAAGATTACTGCTTGAATTTCGTGTTAGGCTTGCAGATGTCTTAATGTCATTTCCGCTCATTCCACCCGAAGCATTAACTGCCGCTGAGAAATAACCTGAACAATCCATTGTATAAATCAAATATGGCATATCTTGTCTTCCCTTAATCATATAATCCCCTAAATTAAAATCTTCATAACTCGGTGCATCACCAGCCACTAAAAGTTTGGATTCTTTATTTGTTTTAGTATCCAAATATGTAAAGCTATGTGCTAGATAGTTTGCACCTACTTCAATTAAGAAACTTTCCTTATCCCCATTAACCATTTCCAGTACATCTTTTGGAACAAATCCCTCTGCTACTTTACCATCCTTGCCTTTAACTTGTAACTTTTTAATTTTCTCTTTCAACTTCCCTTCAATACAATCAAAATTATCAGGACTAAATATTTTAGCTAATTCAATTTGCATATCTACTGCTGTATATTCAAATTTAGAACCTGAGTCATCCAAATCCTTCAACAATAAATCTAAATGGCTAAGCTTTGAAGTAGATTTAATATCTATCATATCAACATTGCCCTTATGGCTCTCATTAGTACCACCAGTATTAAAATCTATATCACCATCAGAGGTAGCAGTAGTTGAATCAACCGAAACATATGTTGAATCTACGGCAGGTGTTGAATCGTCTTCTTTAATATTAGCAAACTTAAATAATATAAAAATTAGTATAATTACAATTCCTGCAATTAAAAGGTAAACTTGATTTTTTTTTCATACCTAATTGGTTTTTAGATTAGTAGTAAAAATATAAAAAAAATATTAACTTTTATTTAGCAATGTAAATATTATTAAAAATAAAGCGATAAATTATCAAATAAAACATTTAAAAAAAAGTAAATGTTAAATATTTATAAGTGTATTAATGATAACTTTTCTCTGCCACAGGTGATGCAGCTTGTAATCCACCCACTCGTCCTCGTTTGCCATGATATCTGGTGCTCGTTTGAACCTTGAATCCGCATGTCTCAAAAATTAGCTTTTGTTTTTTTACACTCATATTAATTTCTTGCTTTAATAATCCTAATTTCTTAATATATTAAAAAATTAAAAACAAAATCTTCTCTTGACTCACCTAAAATGCTTGATATTGGACAATAGTTATCCTCAACATATTAATGCTTTTTTGTAAAATCATAAATAAATTATTGTTGTACAATTCTATCTGCTTTTAAGTCTTAAAACACAGATTTCCATAAATTTTCAGTTTGTTTTGTCTGGCATTTCGTATCCATTTGGCAGGGATAGTTATAAATCTAAATATGAATTTCTTTATCCTAAAACTTGCCCCCAGCTGGCGCGAGCGTCCCGCTCGTGAACACAAGCCATGTAAACATTGAAATTAAAAGCAAATAATGAAATAACTTTGAAGGCACGAGCGGGACGCTCGCGCTAGCACGGGGATAATACAAAATCAACTTCGCTAATCTATTTTAAAAATAGGTGTGTATATGAAGTTTGTTCGCATATGTAAAAGTTAGAGCTAATTTCTATGAACCTCAAAGAACAATACGCGTTAAAACAATGGTTAGATATCAAGGAATGCCAAAAATACACTGTACGTTTACTGGCGAATCATAAAAATATTTATAAAATTCATGGAACTGGAGTTCTAGTATGTGTAAAAAACTCTAAGTTTTTGTTAACAGCTTCACACGTTGTAGACAAATATGATAAATTAATGATTCCATTAGACTTGTATAATGTTATGATACCTGGTGGTACAGTTAAGTTTTCACTTTTTGAAGGGAACAGAGAAAATGATTCAATCGATATTGCAATGATTCAATTGGATAACGAAACAATAAAAGGGCTTAGTCCATATTATAGTTTTTTACCAGAAACAAGTATTTTAACAAACCATAAATCTCAAGAATCTCTTTTTTACACTTACTTGGGTTATCCTTCAACGTATTCAAAGCTTTCCTATTCAAAAGATTCATTTCATTCTAGAGTGTTTTTTCAATACAACTTCCAATGTAAAGAAGACACTTATGCCAAACTAAATCGTTCACAAAAAACAAATATCATTGTCAAATATGATAAACAAAACTCGATTAACACTGAGGCTGAAATAATATCTGTTGGACCAGATTTATATGGCATGAGCGGATGTGGATTGTGGTTCACTGATCCAATGGATATTTATTCAGAAATTCCAAAACCAAAATTAGTAGCAATAATGACGGATTGGCCAATTAAAAATAAAAAATGCGTCATTGGAACAAAAATCGACATAATAGTAGATGCAATTGCAAAAGAGTTTGGTTTGTGAAACGATAAGAAAACTATCTATAACTGCGATTGTGCGCGAAAACTGGTTTTTATCTTCTACGCCGAAAATTACTTCCTCAAAGTCGGGCTTTCGGCTATATCTTTATTCTGCTCCTCTTCATAAGAATATCGCCTCTATCCTCACGCGCCATGATATCTGGTGCTCGTTTGCAACGAGTACCTAAGTAAATTAAAAAATAAATCGTAGCGTTTGTAACGCGGATCAAAAAACAGAAGTATTTCTTAAAAACAAATACTTCTGTTTTTATTTTGTAATTGTCTCACAAATTATAAATTTGAAGAAAAGAATGTCTCAGAAATATAAACTTGTATAAAGCCGCGTTGCAAACGCTTTATTCACGGTTAAAAGTAAGTAGGCACTCGTTGCAAACGAGCACCAGAGGGGGTTTGATGTATATTGATTCCATTACGCAAAATCCAACAGATTTCGGCACCAAACACCATTATGATACTAACAAAGTTTGTTGATACATAAAATTAGCGCTCATTGTAAAGTGATAACGATTAAAATTATTCGAATATAAATATATATTTATTGTTTATCAATAATTATTTATTATATTTACGGCGTAATTTTAAACTTAGTAATTATGTCAAAAACAAACAATTTCGTGTTTTGGGGGTTATATATTGTGGCTTGGGTTATTTTTGTAGGCTTGTGCATCGAAGCGGGAGGCTTAATAGTTAATTTCTTTTTCAGTTTTTATAACCCTGAATTTGTCCAAAATCTTTATCAAAAGCTGGACTTAACTAAAATGTATAAAGACAGTAGATTAGCTTTTTTTGGTGTCTATAGCTTTATTTTAATTATTTCAATTTTAAAAGCTTGCCTATTTTACACAGTTGTCAAACTAATGCACAAGATGGAGTTATCAAAACCGTTCAACACTTTTGTTGCGGGACAAATTTCACAAATTAGTTATTATACCCTTTCAATTGGATTTTTAAGTCACATTGCCAGACAATCAGTTAAAAATTTAATGCATCACGGTTTTGTTCCCGACAACTTAAACCAATTTTGGGCTGACAGTCAGGCATTTATTTTAATGGGAGCTGTGATCTATATTATTGCAACTATTTTCAAAAAAGGAGTAGATATTCAAAATGAAAACGATTTAACTGTTTAAGCTATGCCAATAATTGTAAACTTAGACGTGATGATGGCGAAGCGAAAAATTTCTCTGAATGAACTTTCTGAAAGAGTTGATTTGACATTATCTAACCTTTCAATCTTAAAAACAGGAAAGGCAAAAGCAATCCGTTTTAGCACATTAGACGCAATTTGTAAAGCGTTAGACTGTCAGCCAGGTGACATTTTAGAATACATCAATGGCAATGAAAATACAACGAACCGCTAACACGGATTTGGCGAGAGTTGGGTATCACGCTTAATTTAACGTTAGCTTTGGATTAAAAAATTAGTGTTTAACCCGATAGCGTGAATTTGCAATCCGTTCCTGCATAAATATATTTCTAATCAATTTTTAAACATGTATAAAAAATGAAAAGAGAAAATTCAATTGATATAGTGCGAGGAATGGCATTAGATAAGATAACACGTTAAAGAAATGAGCTTTTTTAAAAAATCAAATAATGCAAAACCAGACCGTTACCCTGAAAATTCACAAGGCGATTTCTATGTAGCGAACGAAGTTTGTATTTCTTGCGGAGCGCCAGAAGCTGAAGCTCCAGACCTAATCGAACATTCAACATTACGATATGGACATTGCTATTTTAAAAAACAGCCACAAACAAAAGAGGAGATTGAAAGAGCAATAAATGCAATTGCAGTTTCTTGCATTTCAGGACTTCGGTATGGTGGAACTGATGAAAATATATTAAAACGACTTTATGAAATTGGTGAAAGTAAGCAATGCGACAATAAACCTATTGGTAAATAATACTGATAGCGCACATTTGCAATCCGTTCCCGCATAGAAAAAATTAATCCAAACAAACATTTAAAGAATTTAGCAAACCTATTGCTTCAAAGTTTCTTTTAAAACACCAAACCAAGTATATTTACATAAATAAGAAAACTTCGGGAAAAGTTACATTTATGAATTGAATCCGATACTAAACCGATTATATCTTTAAAATAGATTTTAATGAACATCAAAACATTAATACTGATCATAATTAATAGTTTAATTGCGTTGGTAATTGCTTTATTGTCTTTTTCTTCATATAAGCAGTTTTCAAACGTTTTAAACGATCGTATTTTACTGCAATTGAATTCTATTAAAACACTGAAGCAAAACCAGATTGAAAATTTATTAAAATCAGAATGGGAGCGATTTGAAGCTTCCGAATTGTACAGCCAAAACATTGACACTACTGTATTAAAGCTTCCGGATAGTATTAAAAAGAATAATGGAATTTACGATTTTACACCGTATCATGTTGATAAAAAAACAACAATAGGTTTTATCTCCAATTCGAAAAGAGGTACAATAATTAAAGTTTTTGATTACAACAAAATTAAAAACATACTCCTTGAACGTACAGGAATGGGGGATAGTGGTGAATCCTATCTGGTGGGTGAAGATTTTCGAATGCGTTCTCAATCCCGTTTTTATCCCAATAAAATTCCTTTTACCATAACTGTTAAAACAAAAGGTGTGACAAATGCTTTTAAAGAGATAAACGGCAGAGGCGTTTTTGAGGATTACAGGGGTATTGAGGTATATAGTGTGTACAGTCTGATAGTAGTTGGAAACTTGAAAATGGTTATTCTGTCAGAAATTGATGTGGATGAGGTTACGCTTCCTTTAAAAAAACTGAAGGAAAGACTGGTCGGTTTAACTCTTGCTATTTTTTTACTGGCTGTTATGCTTTCTCTTTTTCTGACAAGATTTATTACCAACCCAATCAAGAATATGCAAAAAAGTCTCCGGGTTATGGCACAAGGAGACTATAACCAAACCAATGAATTTATAAAAAATTCTAAGGAAATAAAGGAAATGTTTGATGCTCTGGCAAATTTGAAAGCTTCTTTGCAGGGTGCCGTAAAATTCTCTGATGATATTGGCAAAATGAATTTGCATACCGATTTTAAACCTAAAAGTTCTAATGATCTGCTGGGAAAGAGCCTTTTGGCGATGCGTGATAAGTTGATAGAGTTTAGAAATAAGGAAGAAAATACCAGAATACAATCAAAACGGATGCTGGTAAATGGCTTAGAAGATGAAAGACGCAGACTTTCGAGAGAGCTCCACGATGGTGTAGGCCCGTATTTAACCTCTTTGAAACACTACATCGAAAACAGAGTTAAAAATGAATTGAAGAAAGCAGAAATGAAAAAAATAGTGGATGAGACCATTTCTGAAATCAGATTGATGTCAAATGCCCTGATGCCTGCTTCAATAGATGATTTTGGAATCGGGGTTACCTTAACCAACTTTATTGAAAGCCTGAAAAAATCAACCACTGTAACTATTGAGTATGAAGATTTAACCCAACAGGAAAGTTCTAATATCACGAACCATCAGGCCATTAATCTTTTTAGAATAACCCAGGAGCTGATTAATAATTCATTGAAGCATGCTAATGCAAAAAATATCCGAATTACACTTTCGGAATTTGATGAATTTATTTCTCTTTTTTATTTTGATGATGGAATTGGGTTTGACATGAGCACGGTTAAATTAGGTTTAGGAATTATTAACATCAAAGAGCGTGTAGAAATTTGCAATGGTACCATTACAATCAATGCAGCTCCCGGAAACACAACCTTTGAAATTGAATTACCCGTAGAATTATGAACGAAATCAAATTAATAATAGCTGATGATCATGAGCTTTTTCGAAAAGGACTTGCTGAGCTTCTAAGAAAGCATGACGATATTAAAATAGTCAAAAGTGTTGGGGATGGTTTGGAGTTTATGGAGCTTGTGAACAGCCAGTTTGAGGCTGATATTGTATTGCTGGACATTACAATGCCCAACAGGGATGGTTTTCAGGTTTTAAAAGAATTAAAAGCTTCAGCTTCTGATATAAAACCTATAGTAATTTCTATGCACAATGATGGTAATTACATCGCAAAATGTGCTAAAATGGGTGCTTACGGCTATCTCTTAAAAAACACAGATGAAGCTGAATTAATTCTTGCCATAAGAAGCGTTAATAATGGGAAAAAATATTTCAGTGCTGAAATTTCTGAAAAAATGATCAACTTTATGTCAGCACAAAGTACCAGTGAAAATGTGTTGTCTAATAAGGAAACCGAAGTTTTAGGATTGATTTCTAAGGGATTAACAACTAAAGAAATTGCGGCTAAACTATTTGTGAGTTCACGCACCATAGAAACCCATCGTGCCAATGTTTTAAAAAAGCTAGAAGTAAAAAATACCGCCGAACTCATTAAAAAAGCTACAAAAATGAATTTAATATAACGAATTTAAAGTAATAAACATCCGTATAAATACGGATGCAGATTGGGTAGATTCACATAATTCTAAAAGGCTGTTACTCATTGTAAATTTATAAAAAACAATAAAAGTAAATAGTCATGAAAAATATAGCATTGATTTTAGGAGTTTTATTAATTTCTTTTAGTGCATTCGCACAAGAGAAACCTAATGTAAAACAGAATGATTTAAAAGGACCGGCTTTTAAAAATTATAAATATTGGATGCACGAAACAACGCCAGTAAAAGTATATTCAGAAGAGAATAAAACAGCACTGCAAGGACCAGCATATAAAAACCAGCAACAGGTAATGAATACACCAAAAGAAGATCTGGTTGAAGTGAAAATAGGAGGTTCTGAAAGACAAAAGTTAACTGGACCAGCATACAAAAACTATGGTCCGTGGACTCGAAAAAGTAATGTTGCCACGAACTGATAGATGATTAGAGGGTTATTACTGTGTAACCTGATTCAATAAATTAGAAAACTTGCGAGGCTGTCCGAAAAGTAATTTTCGGACAGCCTTTGTTTTTGTTCCACTTCCTCATATTCGATTTAATATATACTCTAAATTGAATCATCTTCTACATAAATGCAATCCATCAAATAGCTGTATTCAAACTCAATCATTTTCTGAATAATTTTGAAACCTAATTTTGATACATCTCCCAAAATTCGCTAAATTTATCCTTCAACTCTAAATCTGTAAAATGAAAATTTAGGATTTATATTTTGATTGGATTATTCGTAAATGGACAACATCCAAGAAAGTGATAGGGAAATGCAATTAATAAAAGGACCACGAATACTAACAATGATAAGCAATAAAGATTTTTACGACCCTATTTCTAACGAAAATTTTGACAGCGTCTATAAATTTATTGAGTTGCAAATAAAAAAAGAGCCTACTGAGTTTTACAATTATAAAGAGTACGAACTTCATTTAAATGACGATTTGGAAATTATCATCAAAAAAAATGCTTACACCTTATCGAAAATCTCAAGGGGAAATGGCATTTTTTCTTTAGTCAAAACACAAAAAGAAAATAAGGAAATTGTTGTAAAAACCGATAAGCTGTTTTTGGAAATTTTGGCATTGTTAAATAATAATTTCAATAATCAATAAATAATCCGGTATTCAAATAAAAATGAACAAAATTTTCACAATTCTCATTCTGATTATATTCTCAAAATCAACTTTTTGCCAGGCACAAAAAACAAACAAGACAAAGCCTTTTGTCCTGGGTGTAATTGAGGAAATTCAATCAAAAGAACTATCGGAGAAACGCATATTGAACATTTACCTTCCGGAAGGGTACAACTCAAAGGATTCGATAAAATATCCTGTCATATATCTCTTAGACGGTTCGGCAGATGAAGATTTTATTCATATTACCGGACTGGTGCAATTCAATAGTTTCGAATGGATCAATCAGGTTCCAAAATCAATCGTGGTAGGTATTGCCACAGTTGACAGAAGAAGGGATTTTACGTTTCCAACCACCATCGAAAAAGATCAGAAGAAATTTCCAACTTCGGGACATTCAGCTCCATTCATTTCTTTTATCGAAAAAGAACTACAGCCTTTCATCGAAAAAAAATACAAAACAAATGATTCCAAAACAATCGTTGGCCAGTCATTAGGCGGGTTATTGGAAACTGAAATTCTATTAACAAAGCCTGCACTTTTTAATAAATACATCATTGTAAGTCCGAGTTTGTGGTGGGACAATGGTTCCTTACTAAATCATGGTACTGATAGTTTTCAAAAGAATTTCAACAAGCAAACCGATATTTATATTGCAGTTGGCAAAGAAGGTGCTACTCCAACCGATATTCCGAGAGTTATGGAAGAAGATGCCAGGTTATTATTTGAGAAAATAAGCCAAATGAAAAGAAAAAACGTAAAAGTATATTTTGAGTATTTGCCTAAGGAGAACCATGCTACAATATTGCATCAGGCAGTTTCAAATTCCTTTAAGGTTCTATATCCCATAGAAAAGAAGGAATAAATTTGACTGACAATAAAAGTCACGCTAAAATCTCCAAAGTGCCTCATAAAACTATTTTTCTGACTTCGTAGGTGTTTGTTCATAGAAGCAAATGAGTACATAAACAAGAACACTTATGCTAGTGATCTGTAGTTGATGTCTCATTATCAATTTTTTTTTTAAACAAAAATAATTTCGACTCCTTTTGTTGTATTAGTTATTCCTAATTAAATTAGAATTTGTTTGTTATTTAACATTTTAAGTAAAGAGTTTTCATAAGTAGCGGATGAAAATTCAACACCTGCCAAACCATACAATTTTTTCATTAAAATCAATCCTCGATTTATTCTAATTTGTAAGATAAAAATTTATAATTTCTTTATAATTTCTTTATAATTTCTTTATAATTTTTACATCATTTTTTCTTATATTTGAGATAGGTGCTTGTTTGTTGGTTTCAAGACATTGATTTTTAATGTTTTGTATGTGGGTTCTTTGCTTACAAATAAATTTGACCTAATAAATATGTTTCAAATGAATTTTAATATCAAACCGTTTTATTATGAAGTTTTACACTGTAATCATTTTTAGCCTACTATCGATTTCGTGCTTTTGTCAAAATGATACTTTACAAATAGAAAAACAAAATGACAGCCTAAAGATAAAAAAAGAAAATAGATTCAAAGTAGCCGGTACAGTACTTGCAGACAGTTTTCTTAGTGTCCCGGGTGATTTTTCGGCAATGGGACATACCATTTCAAGTGACTGGAAAAGAACCGCTCTTTATACTGCAGGAATAATTGGTTTAATAGCGGTAGACAAACACACTACAGGTTTTTTGCACGATGAAATAGAGCCTAGAATTGATTATCATTTGCCTCATATTGAAAGCAACATACCGTATGTAATTGGAGCAGACTCCTATATTGTATACCCAATTATTGGACTTTATGCGGGTTCCTTAATTATTAACAATAAAAAAGGGCAGGTTGTTGCTGTAAATGCTGTTAAATCTTTAGCGTATTCTTATGTGATAACCCAAATAGTGCTAAAAAGTGTGGCGGGAAGAAACAGGCCTCAAAGAAGCATTAATGATGACAACCCTGTAGTGGAGCCGTGGACAAAAGATCCATGGGATTTTGGAAATTTTCATGGAATTCGATTTGAGCACGGAGGGCGTGGTACTGCATTTCCTTCCTTTCACGCTACCTCTTATTTTGCTGTTGCTAAAGTATTTCAGATGGAATATGACAACTACTGGATTCCTTATACAGTGGTATCAGCGATATTTCTTTCAGATATAAAAAGCCATCATCATTGGGTTTCAGATTTGTTGGTTGGCGGATTAATAGGTACAATAATTGGGCGATCTATAGTGATTAGCAGTCGTAAGCAAATCGCAAAAAGAGAAGCGAATGCTTTTAATCCAAATCCAAAAAAATTTAGCATGCACAAACAATTGATTCCTCAAGTTTCAAATTCTGTGGTTGGACTCCATTTTATCGGAACTTTTTAGGATCTAATTATGCAAAATTTATTTTAGCCATCTGTTTGTATAGCATCAGTTTGAGTCCTTTTCTATATTTCCGATTGTCTTCTCGTGAAAGGTAAGAGGTAGCTATGTAAAATTAAAAAGCCAAAACTTATACGAAATTATCTATAGAAAATATATAACTCCAAATTACAAATAATACACACAACGAAAGGATAATCAAGCCAATCGTTACAAGTATTATTATTTTATTTGTTTCCGGGTCGGTTTCTGCATGTTTTTGTAATATATCAAATTCATGTCTTCCTTTAATTTGGGGATTTTTATGAGTCATGATTCATGGGTATTAGGTTCATATATAGTTATTTACGAAAAATATTTCCAACAGGTTTTATCTTCAGGAGAAATTAACTTTTAACGCAAATAAAATACTATTTTAGCATAATGCAAATTCAATTATTTTAAAAAGTTATCAAATATTTTTGCACAGCCCTAATCCCATAATTAACCAAATCATGAAAATTACGATCCCCCTGTCGGTATTATTCCTGTTATTGACTACTAATTCAATCAGCCAGACAATTGCTGACTTAAAACTAAAAAGCAAAGAAATTCCCAAGAGCTACTTCTTAAGCGACGGTAATAACTGTGTTTCTGCTCAGGCATGCACTTTTTACAATGATATTGCAACTTACAATAATATTGTTGGAACCGTAAAAAGCAAGGCAATTCAAAGTTTTAAAAGTAAAACAGATAGCGGGTCTATCATGTATTTTGAATTTGAAAACAGATTCAAAGGCGATAGGTTCCTGCAAGGATTACTTTGGGGAAAAGAAGGTGAGCCAACTGATGAACACCCGGAAGAGTATATTGCAAAAGGAAAATTTCTGATTATCTGGAGTTTTCATCCTGATAGTACGATCAGGGAGAAATCTGAAACAAAAATAGAGGAGATTTTACAATAAGAAAAAAAATCTGATAGGCCAGATTTGTAAGCTGTCACTATATTTTAAATTAATATTTTTTTAATTTTCAACCCTATAGCTTTCGAATTAATTATTTCACAAAAAGTTTTACCAATTTAAAGATTTAACAGTATGCGAATAGTGATGATTTCCGTTTTGGTGTTAATGACAATAAATAGTTGTACGTCGATTAAAAAAACACCAAATAATGATGAATGGGTTAGACTCTTTAATGGCAAGGACATTAAGGATTGGTTTATAAAAATCCATCATCATGAAATTGGTGAAAACTTTGGTAATACATTTAGAGTAGAAGATAGCATTATAAAAGTACGTTATGATAAATACGGTGATTTTAATGATCAATTCGGACATTTATATTACAAGATTCCGTATTCGTATTATCACCTCAAAATGGAATACCGTTTTGTGGGAGAACTTCAAAAAGGAGCACCAGATTATACATTACGCAACAGTGGCGTAATGTTTCATTCACAGGATCCCCGAACTATGCCTAAAGAGCAGGATTGGCCAATTTCAATCGAGTTTCAGTTTTTAGGAGGGTTAGGAGATGGCAAGCCACGGCCTACGGGCAATATGTGTTCTCCCGGTACCAAAGTAGTCTATAACGGCAAACTTGATGAACGGCACTGCATCGATTCTAAATCAAAAACTTATGATGGAGATCAATGGGTGAAAGCAGAAATAATTGTGTTGGGCGATTCGCTAATAACACATATCATTAATGGCGAAACTGTTCTGCAATATTCGAAGCCTCAGATTGGCGGAGACGTGGTAAATCGTTTTGACCCTGCAATTAAACAGAATGGAAAGCTGCTAAAGAGTGGTTTTATTGCTTTGCAAAGTGAAGGACAGCCGGTTGACTTCAGGAATATAGAACTTAAAGATTTATCAAAAAAGTGATAATTATCTACTGTCTTGAATGTTAAAATAAATAGTATAATTAAAGTCTCCTCTTGCTTAAAACAGGTTTAGATTTTTTTATAAAACTTTGATTTTATGAAATCAGATAAATTCTAAAAATATATATTTACAGCTCAAAAACCCAAATCAGGATGCAAAAAATTACCTTATTCTTTTTATTTATTTTTTTAGTTTTTTCCTGTGGCGTAAAAACGACACAATCGATGTTAACCGGTGGAGATTATGATGGAGCAATAAACAGATCTGTGGAATCCTTAAGAACAAATAAAGATTCAAAAGGCAAACAGGATTATGTGTATTTACTGGAAGAAGCTTTTGCAAAAGCGAAGGAAAGGGATTTGCGTGATATAGAAATGATGGTTAAAGAATCGAACCCTGCGAATTTTGAACGCATTTATAACACTTATTTAAATTTGGAAGAACGCCAGGTAAAAATTCGTCCGTTATTGCCATTGCGATTGATAAAACAAAGTAAAAACGCCACTTTTGCATTTGATAATTATACGGACAGGATTATAGAAAGTAAAACAGCTTTGTCAAAATATTTGTATGATAATGCGGCTGTACTTTTAAAATCGAAACTCAAAGGCGATTACAGAAAAGCCTATGATGATCTTTCATATCTGGAAAAATTAAATCCAGGGTATAAAAATGTCAAAAAAATGATGGAGGATGCCCAGTTCAAAGGAACTGATTTTGTGAATGTTTTTGCCCAAAACCAAACCAATCTCGTAATTCCGAAACGCTTGCAGGATGATTTATTAGATTTTAGTACTTACGGATTAAATGATAAATGGACAGTTTATCATAATGTTAAGCAAAAAAACATTTCGTATGACTATAGTCTGATTGTGAATTTCAGGGAAATAATCATTTCTCCGGAACAAATTAAGGAGAAGGAATTTATTAAGGAAAAACAAATCAAGGATGGTGTTAAACCCCTTTTAGATTCAAGGGGTAATCCTGTAAAGGATAGTTTGGGACGCCCGATAAAAGTAGATAAATTTAAAAATATCCGAATCAACATATTCGAGTATAAACAATTCAAATCCTGTCAGATTATGGCAAAAATTGATTACGTAAATGCAGTAAATAATCAATTGCTACAATCTTTTCCTGTGGTTAGCGAGTTTGTTTTTGAGTCACTTTATTCCACTTACAAAGGAGACAGAAATGCCTGTGACGAAAGTTACCTTCCTAATTTTAATAAAAAAGCGGTGCCTTTCCCTAATAATGAACAAATGGTTTTTGATACAGGCGAAGATTTAAAAGCTAAGCTAAAAAATATAATCGTTCAGAATAAATTCAGGTAAAAACGCAATAAGAATACAAATTAATTTTTTTGAGATAAACAAAATGATTTCAAAAAATTATCTTTGATGTTAATGAAAGTATGTTTCTTAACTTATTCTTAACAGTTGCAGCACAACAATAATTGCTTGAAGTTGTTACTAAAGTAGCTAAAATACAGAAGATGATTATAAAAAGAATCAGCACGTTTGTTATTTTCCTCACTACATTTGTTTCATTTTCTCAGGAAAGATTTACGCTAAGTGGTACCATAACGGACTTTAAAAACAATGAAACGCTTATTGGGGTCAATATTTATATTCCGGACCTAAAAATAGGAACTACTACAAACAAATACGGATTTTATTCGCTGACGATTCCTGCAGGGGAACATCAGGTTGAAGTAAAGTATTTAGGATATCAGGACGTTCAAAAGACTATATTTCTGGATGAAGATAGTAAAGCTAATTTTTCCTTAAGCGAAAATAGCGAAGAACTTCAGGAGGTTGTAATTAAGAGCAACCGGGACAAGGTTAATATTAAATCTCCTGAGATGAGTATTAATAAACTGTCTATTTCTACTATCAAAAAGATGCCGGTGGTTTTAGGTGAAGTTGATGTTTTAAAATCTATTTTGCTTTTGCCTGGTGTAACAAATTCAGGAGAGGGAGCATCAGGATTTAACGTAAGAGGTGGCGGTGCTGATCAAAATCTAATTTTATTGGACGAAGCGACTATATTTAATTCTTCACATGTTTTTGGTTTTTTCTCAGTTTTTAATCCGGATGCCATCAAGAATTTAAAATTATATAAAGGAGGGATTCCGGCTCGTTACGGAGGAAGGGTGTCTTCTGTTTTGGATATTTATCAGAAAGATGGTAACAGCAAAGAATTTCACGTGAATGGAGGAATTGGACTCATTTCAAGCAGAATTCTCGCTGAAGGGCCTTTGGTAAAAAATAAAGGCTCATTTTTGGTGGGCGGAAGAATGTCTTACGCACATCTGTTCCTTAAACTATCAGAGGAACAAAAAGACAACGCCGCCTATTTTTATGACTTGAATACTAAATTAAGTTATAAATTAAATGATAATAACAGTTTGTTTTTATCAGGCTATTTTGGCCGGGACGTTTTTGAACTCAATAAAATCTTCAGGAACACCTATGGTAACTCAATATTAAATTTGCGTTGGAGTCATTTGTATTCGGATAAATTGTTTGCAAATTTGTCCTTGATCTATAGTGATTATTATTATGGGCTTGATTTAAATTTTGTAGATTTCAGATGGGATTCAGGTATTAAAAATTATACGATTAAATACGATTTTGAAAACTATATTTCGGATAAATTTAAATTGAATTACGGTCTGAACGGAATTTATTACACATTTAACCCTGGTACAATTGTTCCCTTAGGTGATGAAGTTACAATTAATCCCCAGCAGTTAGACAAGAAATATGCATTAGCAGTTTCTCCCTACATTGAAGCAGAAAACCAGCTTTCAAAAAAAATTACTGTTTACTATGGCTTGAGGTACAGTATGTTCTATCGTTTGGGTTCCTCAACCATTAATTTGTATGAAAATAATAATGCAGTCGTTTTTAATTCAGATATGCAGATTTATGAAAAAGGAGAGCCGATTGGGACTGAATATTACAGAAAAAACAAGGTTATAAAAAATTATAATAATTTTGAACCCCGGTTTTCGTTTTCTTATCAACTAAATGATAATCATTCAATAAAAGCCAGTTACAATAGAATGGCACAGTATCTTCAGTTAGTTTCTAATACGTCATCCCCGACACCGCTTGACGTCTGGATGCCAAGCGATAGCTATATCAAGCCCCAAATAGCAGATCAGGTTGCATTGGGATACTTTAAAAACTTCAATGATGGTGCTTATTCATTCGAGACAGAGGTCTATTATAAAAAAGTTAAAAACAGGCTAGATTATATTGATGGTGCTGACCTGATTGCAAATGATGCAATCGAACAGGTAATCTTAAACGGACGCATGCGTTCTTATGGTTTAGAAATCATGTTTAAGAAAAACGAAGGTAAATTTAATGGCTGGGTTTCTTATACGCTTTCAAAATCAGAGCAGCAGACTCCTGGCAGGACACCTGAAGAAATAGGAATTAATAACGGTCAATGGTACAGTTCAGCTTATGATAAGACGCATAATCTAGCTATTACTTCGAGTTATAATTTAAATCAAAGATGGTCGTTTGGGGCTAATTTTGCATTGCAGTCCGGTCAGCCTGTTACGTATCCAGACAGTCAGTATGAATATTTAGGAATAACAGTCCCCGGTTATGGACTCAGAAATGAGAATCGTCTGCCAGCCTATCATCATTTAGATATTTCGGCCACATTGACCCTCGAAAAAAACCAAAAAAGAAAGTGGAAAGGAGAGTGGGTTTTTAGTATTTACAATTTGTATAATCGTCAAAATGCAGCTTCCATTAATTTCCGTCAAAATGCAGATACAGGTAATAATGAAGCGGTAAGAACATCCATTTTTGGAATTGTTCCGGCAGTTAGCTATAATTTTAAGTTTTAAAAAATATTTTTCTGTAAAAGAATATAAAAATATGAAGTATGAAAAAAGTAATCTTAATAGTAGTGTTTTTTATATCCTTATTCTTTACAAGCTGTGAAGAAGTAGTTGATGTAGATTTAAATACTACTGCTCCAAAATTAGTGATAGAGGCGGCTATTAATTGGAGAAAAGGAACTTCAGGGGCCCAGCAAACCATAAAGCTGACAAGCACAACAGGTTATTTTGAAGGGGAAATTCCAATAGTTTCAGGAGCCGTTGTATATGTTAAAAATAGTGCCAACGAACAATTTAATTTTAATGAAGTCCCAAATTCTGGCAGATACGTTTGTAATAATTTTAAACCGGTAATCAATGGAACTTACACCCTGACTGTAATTAGTAATGGTAATACCTATACAGCAAGTGAAACCCTAAAATCTATAACCCCAATAACCAATATTACACAAACCTATGCGGGAGATCTTGCTGGAATTGTAGTGAGAGCTTTTTATAAAGATCCGGCAGATGTAGATAATTATTATTTGTACAGATATGTATATTCAAATAAAGTTACCTCTACCTATTATGTTGATGAAGATGAGTTTTATCAGGGCAATGAATTTTTTAGCGTTTCTGATGACGAGGATCTAAAAGCCGGAGACGGAATCGAAATAACGCATTATGGAATATCAAAGCAATATTATAATTATATGAACATATTGGTAAGTATTGCAGGGAGTAATATAGGCGGACCTTTTCAAAGTCCTCCAGCAACAGTAAAAGGCAATATTATCAACACAACCGATAAAAGTAATTATCCTTTGGGTTATTTTTCGCTAAGTGAAATAGTTTCAAGAAAATACACTGTAAAATAATTGAGTATAATGGAAGCCAGGATTGAAACCTTAAACGAGAAAAAACTCATAGGAAAGCATATTACTATGACGTTTATAGAGAATAAAACATTTCAGTTATGGAGTAGTTTCATGCCAGACAAAAAAGAAATCAAAAATTCTATCGACTCTAATTTGTATTCAATTGAGGTTTTTCCTGTTGGATATTTTAATCATTTTGACCCAACACATACTTTTGAGAAATGGGCTGCTATTGAAGTTTCAGATTTTAATGAAATCCCATCAAATATGGAAACTTTAATAATCCCAACCGGAACATACGCCGTTTTTATTCACAAAGGACCTGCAACAGAAGCAGATAAAACCTATCGTTTTATTTTTACTGAATGGTTTCCAAATTCGGAATGCAATGTTGACGAAAGGCCTCATTTTGCTGTAATGACTGAGAAGTATAAAAAAGACGATCCGGATTCTGAAGAAGAAATTTGGATTCCTGTAAAAAATAAAATTCCATAATCATGCTAATTGAAACCCTAAAATCACTTTTTAATCGCGATCTCAACAAATTAAAAGAAGAAATTGAAGCATATCAAACTGAAAGCCAGCTTTGGATAATCGATAAAAATATTTCTAATTCTGCCGGAAACCTTTGCCTTCATTTAATTGGAAATCTCAACACTTACATTGGAGCCGAACTCGGAAAAACAGGTTATATTCGGGATCGTCCATTGGAATTTTCGACAAAGGATGTTCCAAAACATCAGTTAATCAGTAAAATCGATGAAGCTATTTTGATGGTAAGTAAAACTCTTAATTCCTTAACCGAATCCGATTTAGAAACTATTTATCCGCAAATTGTTTTCGAAAAGGAAATGACAACCGGTTTTTTCCTGGTTCATCTTTCTACTCATTTAGCCTATCATTTAGGCCAAATCAATTATCATCGCCGATTAGTGATTTAAGATTAACAGAAATGAAGTTAGCTAAAGATTAGGATTTTGGACTTTGATAAAGAATTGAATTGGCAGTAATAAAAACAGTGTAAATCTGCATAATCTGCCAAATCAGCGAGAATTTTTTTTGCACGCAGATTTAGCAAATTTAGCAGATCTCTTTTTGACTTAAATAAATTCATTTCGTCACTTTTTAAAAGAATTAGAAACTCTTATGCCAAAGTCACAGATACGCTTCCTTGAACTCTGTGGCAAAAAATCTAAAATCTAAAATCTAAGCTCTAAAATCCTTTCGTACATTTGCATCACATCAAAATAAAACTTCAGCATGTCATCACATCATATTGTTCGCGACGATCAGGAACCCGCATTAATTATTGCCAACGGAGCCGCTTGCAACGCTGAGTTATTAGGACAACTGCTCGAATGGTCACCGCTTGTTATTGTGCTGGATTCGGCAATTGAACGTGTTGTTGATTTAGGAATTAAAGTTGATGTGCTTTTGGGAGATTTCGATCATGGTTTAGATCCCGAAATCTACAAAACATCGCAATATCCAATAGAAATTGTCCACACTCCCGATCAGGACAAAACCGATTTAGAGAAAGCCTTTGATTACCTGATCGACAGAAAAATCCCTGCCGTAAACGTTGTTTGGGCTACCGGAAGACGTGCAGATCATACCATTACCAATCTTACCAATATCGTTCGTTACCGCGATTTACTTAAAATCGTGATTCTCGACGATCATTCCAAAATATTTTTACTGCCCAATAAATTCGAAAAATGGTACACGGCAAAAACGCCAATTTCCCTGATTCCTATTGGTGTTGTCAACGGCATTTATTCGACTAATTTAAAATATCAGCTTCAAAATGACACACTCACAATGGGTTACTGAACTGGCAGCAGCAATTCGGTTGCCCAAGATGGGCTAGTTACCATTACCCATAAAGATGGCGATTTGTTGCTTATGGAATGCATTGATTAATTTTTTTTGAATTGATTTGAAATTGACATTGCCATTGAATTTTGAAATTGAATTTGCCATTGCCATTGAAATTGATAATCTTTAAATTTCTCAAATATTTACTTTGTATCTTTGCTGCTTAGAACTATTGAAGAAATAAAATGCGAATTGATATTATTACGATTTTGCCGGAATTGCTAAAAAGCCCTTTTGAGGCTTCGATTATGAAACGTGCCATAGACAAAGGTCTTGTTGAAGTTCATTTTCATAATTTACGTGATTACACCACCAACAAACAAAAAAGCGTTGATGATTATCCGTTTGGCGGCGGTGCCGGAATGGTCATGACGGTTCAGCCTATTGACGCCTGCATTACGCATTTGAAAAGTGAACGTGAATACGACGAAATCATCTATATGTCGCCTGACGGAGAGACACTGAACCAAAAAATGGCCAATACCATGTCGATGTATGAGAACATTATTATTTTATGCGGACACTATAAAGGTGTAGACCAACGCGTACGGGATCATTTTATAACCAAAGAAATTTCGATTGGTGATTATGTTTTATCCGGAGGAGAATTAGGCGCTTTGGTTTTATCAGATGCCTTAATCAGATTGATTCCAGGGGTTTTGAGTGATGAAACTTCAGCATTGACGGATAGTTTTCAGGATAATTTACTTTCAGGACCTATATATACAAGACCAGCAGACTATAAAGGGTGGAAAGTTCCCGAAGTTTTAACCAGCGGTCATTTTGCAAAAATTGACAAATGGCGAGAAGACATGGCGTACGAACATACAAAAAACAGACGTCCTGATTTATTAAAAGAATAGCTAATTAACAATTGCAAAGAAAAATTCTTGAATGAGAAACCTTATCGAAAAAGTAAATACATTTATTCGCTATGAAAAGAGAATCAAGGAAAGTTCTCAAGAAAATTTTAATATTTTTAGAATATGTGGGGTAAATCATTACGAAAATACTCATTCTGCCATATTAGCTGAATTAATTAGAAATGATGGCTCGCACACCTTTAATAAAAAATTTCTAGTTGCATTACTCACTACATTAAAAGATGATAAAATTATTGATGACGACTTTAATTTTATTTTATCTAGCTCCTCTGTACTTACTGAATTTTCAATTGGAAATGGAAGAATTGACATTTTGATCAAAAATGATAATCAATGCATAATAATTGAAAATAAAATCTATGCTGTGGATCAAAATGAGCAACTGAAAAAGTATGAAAATTTCGCAAAGCAATATTTTAAACAATATCAATTATTATACTTGACTTTGTGGGGTGACGAAGCCTCAATTAATAGTTCAGAGGGTGTGAATTACAAACAAATTTCATATTATGAAACTATAGTAAAATGGTTAGAAAAATGTGTTGAAATATCTGCCAGAAGTCCAATAATTAGGGAAACAATTATTCAATACATAAATCACATAAAAATTCTAACAAACACTAATCTTAATAGTAAAATGAATGATGAATTAATTGAAATCCTAAGCAAAATAGAAAATATAGATTCAGTTTTTGCAATTGGTGACAATTTCGATAATATCAAAAATTATATTATCAACAAAACATTTTTACCACAGCTGTCAGCTATTTGCGAAAAAATAAATTTAGTTAATGAATCAGTAGAATACAATCGAGTTAATACTTCATGGGCAGGATTTCAAATTACAAATCCAAATTGGAAATATTTTAAAATAGCATTTGAATTTGAAGCAAAAGGATTAAAAAATCCTATAGTGGGAATAACTCATATAGATCCTAGTATTAGAAACGAACCAGTATTTGAGATTTTAAAAACAAGATTTAAAGGAAAAAATAAAAATTGGGTTTGGCATGATTTCTCAAAGTATGGAAACTGGGGAAAAGAAGCAATGATCGCTATACAAAATGGAGAGATGTCGGATGCTTTTGAAAATGAAATCGAAAATATATTAAAACTAACAATTGATGTGGCTGATATGTAAATAACTTTATTAACCAAAGTTCATCGCAATCATAAAAAGAACTCTAATCATCATTTTATCAAGGACTTAAAATAATTTACAATTTACAATTTATAATTCATAATTATTTTCTACATTTGCACCCGAATTAGACTAACCTCTGGCGAGATCCGTGAATGTTGCTCTATATAAAACCATAATTATAAGATATCATGGCAGATTTAATGAAATTCGTTCAAACCGAATTAGTTGCTAAAAAAGATTTCCCTGTTTTTGGAGCTGGAGATACTATCACAGTTTTCTACGAAATTAAAGAGGGTGAAAAAACAAGAACTCAGTTTTTTAAAGGAGTTGTTATTCAAAGAAGAGGTTCTGGTAACACAGAAACTTTTACTATTCGTAAAATGTCTGGAGCTGTTGGTGTTGAGCGTATCTTCCCGGTAAACTTACCAGCTTTGCAAAAAATTGAAATTAACAAGAAAGGTGCTGTACGTAGAGCTAGAATTTTCTACTTCAGAGAACTTACTGGTAAAAAAGCTAAGATTAAAGATAAAAGAAGATAATCATTTATCTCTTTGTTATAAAAAACTCGTTTCAGGCAATCTGAAACGAGTTTTTTTTTGAGACTAATTTTTGAAATACTAAAACGATAATTTTTTACTATAAAAATCATTGATTTAATAATTAAAAGTCTTCCAAATAGCAATCTGTTAATTTGAGGATTTATGTAGAAAACTACACCGTTTTCGGACTGATTTTATTATATTTGCTCCGCTCATTTTGAGCCGACTATACCTTGAAATTGCTGATTTCCGGCAATACAATTATAAAAAAAAAAAAATGACACAGAATTCAAAAATTTTTTACACCTTAACTGATGAGGCGCCATTATTAGCGACTTATTCTTTATTACCAATTGTTCAGGCTTTCACTTCAACGGCTGGTATTGCAATTGAAACCAGAGACATTTCATTAGCAGGTAGAATTTTATCTAATTTTCCTGAATCATTGACAGATTCTCAGAAAACAGGTGATGCTTTGGCTGAACTAGGTCAATTGGCTACAAAACCTGAAGCTAACATCATCAAATTACCAAACGTTTCTGCGTCAGTACCGCAATTAAAAGCGGCTATTGCTGAATTGCAGTCGCATGGTTACAATATTCCTAATTTCCCTGAAGATCCTCAAAATGATGCTGAAAAGGAAATTAAAGCAAAATATTCTAAAGTTTTAGGTTCTGCCGTAAACCCGGTTTTACGTGAAGGTAACTCTGATCGTAGAGCTCCAAGAGCCGTTAAAAACTTTGCAAAAGCAAATCCACACTCAATGGGTGCATGGACTGCCGATTCAAAAACCAAAGTGGCTTCTATGTCAAATGGTGACTTCTACGGAAGTGAAAAATCACTTACCGTTGCAGAAGCTAATGATGTAAAAATTGAATTTGTTGCTAAAGACGGTACAACTACTGTTTTAAAAGCAAGTACTCCATTAAAAGCAGGTGAGATCATTGACAGCTCTGTTTTAAGTGTAAAAAAATTAAAGACTTTTGCTGCTGAAGCGATTGCTGAAGCTAAAAAAGAAGGAGTTTTACTTTCTGTGCATTTAAAAGCAACTATGATGAAAGTTTCAGATCCAATTATCTTTGGCGCTATCGTTGAGGTGTATTTTGCTGATGTTTTCAAAAAATATGAGGCTTTATTCAATGAAATAAATATTGACACAAGAAATGGTTTGGGTGATATCTATGCCAAAATTGCAGGAAGACCTGAGCAGGCAGAAGTAGAAGCTGCAATCAATCAGGCGATTGAGAACGGACCAGCTTTGGCAATGGTAAATTCTGATAAAGGAATCACCAACTTACACGTTCCTTCTGATGTAATCGTAGATGCTTCTATGCCGGCTATGATTCGTACTTCAGGACAAATGTGGAACAAAGAAGGAAAAGCACAAGATACAATCGCTGTTATTCCAGATCGTTCTTATGCTGGTCTTTATACAGCAACTATTGATTTCTGTAAAAAACACGGTGCTTTTGATCCTAAAACAATGGGAAGT
Organism: uncultured Flavobacterium sp.; assembly: GCA_965650235.1. Taxonomy (GTDB): domain Bacteria; phylum Bacteroidota; class Bacteroidia; order Flavobacteriales; family Flavobacteriaceae; genus Flavobacterium. Next base: position 70,965 of record CBFGNY010000002.1, read on the forward strand.
GTTCCTAACGTAGGTTTGATGGCTCAAAAAGCGGAAGAATACGGATCCCACGATAAAACTTTCCAAATGAATGGGGAAGGAGTTGTTCGTGTAGTTGACAATAAAGGAACCGTTTTAATGGAGCAAAACGTTGAAGCTAATGACATTTTCAGAATGTGTCAGGCAAAAGATGCTCCAATTCAGGACTGGGTTAAACTGGCTGTAAACAGAGCTCGTTTATCTGCTACTCCTGCTATTTTTTGGTTAGATGAAAACAGAGCGCATGATAGAGAATTGATCGTAAAAGTTGAAAAATATTTAAAAGAGTACGATACATCAAGTTTGGATATCCGTATTTTAAACCCAATTGCTGCTACTGAATTTACTTTAGACAGAATTATCAAAGGTTTGGATACAATCTCTGTAACAGGAAACGTTTTACGTGATTACCTAACAGATTTATTCCCAATTTTAGAGTTAGGGACTTCTGCTAAAATGTTATCTATCGTTCCATTAATGAACGGTGGTGGATTGTTCGAAACTGGTGCAGGAGGTTCTGCTCCTAAACATGTTGAGCAATTTACTGAAGAAGGCTATTTGCGTTGGGATTCATTAGGTGAATTTTTAGCTCTTGGTGCATCATTAGAGCATTTAGGACAAACTTTAGACAATTCTAAAGCAATTGTTTTAGCTGAAACTCTTGACGAAGCGAACGATAAATTCTTAGCAAATGACAAATCTCCTGCTCGTAAAGTAGGCCAGATTGACAACCGTGGATCTCACTTTTATTTAGCTTTCTATTGGGCTCAGGCTTTGGCTGCTCAAACAAAAGATGCTGAGTTAAAAGCAATTTTCACTCCAATCGCTGCTGAATTTGAAGCTAACGAAGCTAAAATCGATGCAGAATTAATTGGTGCTCAGGGTAAAGCGCAAAGTATTGGTGGTTACTACCAGCCAACACCTGAATTAGTGAGTAAAGCAATGCGTCCAAGCGAAACTTTCAATTCTATTATTGCTAAAATTGCATAATTAAAAATCTTAGTTTATATTTAAAAGGCAATCAGAAATGGTTGTCTTTTTTTATTCCAAAAATCATTGTTCTTAAAATAAAAATTATATCTATAAATAAGCGAACATTCATTTATATTTAATACTTTTGAAAAAAATATATTCTAATTAATGCGAACAAGAGATCCAAACAAGGAAGATGCTGTAAAACAAAAAGCTATTGAAATGCTTGTCAAATATGGTATTGAAGGCTTCGGAATGAATCGATTGGCAAAAGAAAGTGGTGTTTCTGTAGCTACCCTTTATATTTATTACTCTGATAAGGAAGATTTGATAAAGAAAATTGGAACAGAAATCGGTCAAACCTTTTTTAGTGAAATGGTAAAAGATTTTTCTCCAACGATGTCTTTTAAAGAAGGTTTACGAAAACAATGGGAAAACAGAGCACGTTTTGCTTTAAAAAACCCTTTAAAAGTGGCTTGTTGGGAGGCATTAAGCCATTCCAGTTATCGGGATGATATTTTAGAAGAAAGCCTTGCCAATTTTAAGAAAACAATGTGGGGTTTTATAGAAAATGCGTTAGAAAGAAAAGAGCTCATGCCTATTTCTATTGAGGTATTTTGGAGTGTGGCTTATGGGCCATTATATACCTTGCTCCGTTTTGAAAATGAAGGAAAAAGTCTTGGTGATACCCCTTTTAAACTCACTGAAGAAAAAATGAATGAGGCATTTGAATTAGTAATTAAAGCATTGACACCATAATACGATCAAAATATGAAAAACACACAAACCATATTGGTATTCGCAACCAATATCAGAACCAATAACGACAGGCAATTAATAAGTCAGACACTTAATCAAATCTCAGAAATTCATCAATGGAATATTGATCAGGAAGATATTGATTGTGTTTTGCGGGTTGTAAGCAAAACATTATCTGAAGAGCAAATAATCGATATTGTTAATAAACATAATTTCAATTGCAAACCATTAGATTAGGCTAAAATGAAAGAACAAAAACAAGCTGTGCCTTTTACCAGTTATCAAAAATTTGCCGTTTTTATACTGGCCATTACGCAATTTACAGTAATTCTGGATTTTATGGTAATGTCACCATTGGGGGATATTTTAATGAAAGATTTGGATTTAAAACCAGCCCAATTTGGTTTAGTTGTTTCTGCATATGCTTTCAGTGCCGGAATTTCCGGACTCCTTACGGCTGGCTTTGCGGATAAATTCGACCGAAAAAAATTATTACTATTTTTTTATATTGGTTTTATAGGAGGTACAATTTTATGTGGAATTGTTACTTCCTATACTTTACTTGTAGCAGCCAGAATTGTTACGGGTTTATTTGGTGGTGTTATTGGTTCCATCTCCATGGCAATTGTTGCAGATTTGTTTATGCTCCAGCAACGTGGACGTGTTATGGGATTTATTCAAATGGGATTTGGTGCAAGTCAGATTTTAGGAATTCCAATTGGATTATATCTTGCAAATGCGTGGGGATGGCATGCACCATTTTTATGGGTTGCCGGAATGGCGGGAGCAGTAGCCATTTTAATTGCTTTTAAGTTACAGCCGATAAACAAACATCTTTTAATTCAAAAACATAAATCAGCCTTTAAACATTTGATTCATACACTTGCCAAAAAGGATTATAGAATTGGATTTACTGCTACCGCATTACTGTCGGTTGGTGGTTTTATGCTAATGCCTTTTGGGAGTGCTTTCGCCATAAACAATTTACATATTACCCAACATGAATTACCTATTCTGTTTATGATTGCCGGATTATCTACATTAGTAATCATGCCTATAGTTGGAAAATTAAGCGACACCATAGACAAATTCAAAATATTTGCCTTCGCATCCATTTGGACAATCATTACTGTAGCCATTTATACCAATCTTAGTGTTACACCGCTTTGGTTAGTCGCTATCTTTAATGTATTGATGATGGCAGGAGTAATGAGTCGCATGATACCTTCTACGGCATTGGTGACAGCAATACCTGTAGCAGAAGACAGAGGCGCTTTTATGAGTATTAATTCTTCTTTACAGCAAATAGCAGGAGGAATAGCAGCTGCATTTGCAGGAATGATTGTGGTTCAAAAAGATAAATTCAGTCCATTAGAACATTATAATACATTAGGCTATATAATTATTGGAATATCATTGATCACCATATTCCTTTTGTACCGTGTTAGTCAACTTGTAAAAAGAAAATCTGGAGTAAGTACCGAAAGCGTTCCGGTAATTCAGGAGGTTTGAATCCGGAAATATTTTATTTTTATTTAAGGGAGTTGACAAGTTGTGGGCACGAGCGGAACGTTTGCGCTAAGGAAGACATGCTTAAAACTTGTTAATAATTATATTTAATTATTAGACTTAAATAAATTACATTTATAAAATTAACGAAAGTAATATGACAATAGAGTTAGCTTTAGCCGAATTTAAGAAATACAAAACCGAATTTGATACTTTTTTAAGCAGTGATTTATCTGAATCTGATACCAGAAGTAAAATTATTGATGTAATTTTTTTAAATATATTAGGCTGGAATGAAACTAATATTACACGTGAGCCTTACGTAAAAGATATAGGTTATTATGATTATGTCTTTAGTACAGGCATTTTCCACTTTGTTGTCGAAGCTAAAAGAAATTTTTTGGATTTCAAAATACCAAAAAAAAAGAAGACAAAAATTAGTCTATTAAATACAGATAAAACCAACAAAGAAGTTATTGAGCAAATACGAAGTTATGTAACAAGTAAGAATTTATCATTTGGTATAATTACTAATGGTAAGCAATTTATTATATCAAGTTTTGTTAGTTTTAATGGATTACCATGGGAAGAAAATGAATGTATAGTTTTCAATAGCTTACAAGATATAGAACAACGATTCATTGAATTTTATGAATTGCTTTCTAAGGAATATGTTCAAAAGTTTGGAAGAATTAAGATTTTATCTGATCAAACATTTGTGAAAAAAATAGTAAACAGTCCAAACCTTCCTAGAAAAAATGACAAATTAGTAAGAAATGATTTAAGTAGTAAGATAATACCTCTTATCAATGCGTTATTTACTAAATTAGGTTCTACAAATGAATTATATAGTGAAAATGTTCTTGCTGAATGTTTCGTTTTTAACGACGATTTACACAAGCACTATTCTGAAATGAGTGTCCTCTTTGAAGATTCTCCTCCCAAATTTGATGAGAGAATTTCGAAAGTAAAGAATACTAGACCCACTCAAGTACTTATAAAAGAAAGTTTAGCAAAAGCTAAGTCAATTCTCCCCGATCCAATTATATTAATTGGTGGTAAAGGTGCCGGAAAAACAACTTTTATAAATTATTTTTTTAAGATAGATTTAGAAGAAAAGGTAAAAAAAATTATTCCTGAAGTATATATAGATTTTATCGGTTATACTCTACAGCAAATTCAAGATACAAAAAACGTATATCAAAAAATCATTGAAGCACTATACGATACACATTCTGAATTAAAATTAACCAACTACGATATTTTAAAAAGGATTTATAAGAAAGAGATATCCCGAAATATAGAGGAAGGTCTTTGGAGTATTTACAAAAATAATCCTGAAAAATTAGACGATAAAATTAATTCTTTCCTTGAAGATAAAATTAGCAATCCTGAAATACACTTAAAGGCTATTTCTGAATACTTAATAAATCCAAGTCATAAAAGATTATGTATAATTTTTGACAATGTCGATCAATTAGATTTTGAAGAAGCTCAAAGGGAGGCTTTTTTATTAGCCGAGAGTATGTATAAAAATTTAAAATGCTTAGTAATAATTTCATTGCGAGAAGGATACTTTTACAAATGGAGAGCTTTACCCCCGTTTGATGCCTTTCAATCAAATGTATTTCATATTACTGCTCCTTCTTATAGAGAAGTTCTAAAAAAAAGATTAACATATGTTGTAGATAATTTTAATTATAATTCGTTGGAAGGAGACATTAGTAATAAACATTTTGAAATTTCTAATACCTCTTTAAAAAACCTATTTAAGAGTATCTACAAAACACTTTTTTTAGTGAAAAATTCGGAAATATTACAATTTTTAGAACAAACTTCTTTTCCTAATATTCGATTAGGTTTAGATAAATTTAATGACTTCTTAATATCAGGTCATACAAAAGTTGAAGAATACATTGCTTCTGATACTTATAATATTCCTATTTGGGAATTTATAAAATCTGTAGCTCTTGAATCTAATTATTATTACAATCATAAAACTAGTAAAATTCATAATTTATTTTATCCTGCTAATAATAATAGTAGTCATTTTACAAAAATTAGAATCTTGAAGTATTTATACAACCAAGCTGAGAATAATTCCTTCAATGAATATTTTATTCCTGTAGAAGTATTAAAAAACCTATTTGTACAAGCAGGTTATACAAGAGACATTATCCTCGAAGAAATAGATATGTTGATTAATTACAATTTAATTAGTTGTGAAAATTTTAATTCAGATACTGAAAATAAAACATCTAATGTAGAAATTTTTCAAGTAAAAATTACTCAAGGCGGAATATATTATATCAATAACTTAATAAATACCTTTGCATACATTGATATTGTTTTAGAAGATACCTTAATTTATGATGAAAAATTTTATGATGAAATGCTAGCTAGTTTTTCTTCTCCAGATGCTTTTGGAAAAAAAATAATTCATAAACGTTTAAAAACGGTAAAAGTTTTTATTGAATATCTTAAAAAACAAGAATTTAGTGAGCATCAAAATTCTTATACTGATAATTTAGATAAGGTGTTTGAGTGGAATGTAACCGAATATCTCTTGGACACAAATTTGAATAATGATATTAATAGATTAGAAAAACTACTTACTCCTTATGCTCCATTTTCAAAAAAAGGCCCCGATCGCGCGGATTTGTAATCATAAGTGTTCGAAACCTCAATTGTCTCGTTAAAATAGCTTTACAACTTATTTTCAATCCTGGTATTGGTTTACACACCTGGACTTTTTACATATAATAATTCTTTCCATAATTTTTTGGTTTTTATACTACCCTCTAATAATTGTTTATCCAGGTTCTCTGATGCTCTATTTCATCGAATACCTACTTAAAATTATGAAAACAAAACGTAGTGTTTGCGATTCAACAATTAAAGCTACTCCTAAGTCTACCTTATTGAAAGATAAATCGCAGCGTTTTAAACGTATAATCAGAACAAGAAAGCATCCCATTGCGAAGTTTTTTTGTTTTAATAAAAATTTGAATTTGCTAAACCAGAAACCAAGAAATTAAATCGAGCACTTTAGTCCAAATCACCTTCGTGGTATAATTCATTCCTTACCCCAGCCACCCATCACGATCCAAACTCCTGTATTGAATCGCCTCTGCAATATGTGATGAAATTATTTGTGGAGAAGCATCCAGGTCCGCAATAGTCCTCGAAACTTTCAGGATTCGGTCATAAGCTCTTGCTGAAAGATTCAATCGTTCCATGGCGGTCTTTAACAACTCTTTGGATTGTGCATCAAGAACGCAATACTCCCTAATCAATTTGCTGCTCATTTGTGCGTTGTAATGGATATTGGTCATTTCTTCAAATCGAACAGATTGAATTTCACGAGCTGCAGTAACCCTTTCTCTAATAGAAACACTGCTTTCTGCTTTATTGTCATCAGATAACTTTTCGAAAGGAACTGGTGTAACTTCAATGTGAATATCAATTCGGTCTAATAAAGGACCCGAAATCTTGCTCATATATCTTTGCATTTCATGTGGAGAAGAAGTATTTGGCATAGAGGGATCGTTAAAAAAACCACTCGGACTTGGATTCATACTGGCAACCAACATAAAAGAAGAAGGATAGGTAACGGTAAACTTGGCTCTTGAAATCGTAACTTCTCTGTCTTCCAGAGGCTGACGCATTACTTCTAAAACATCCCTTTTAAATTCAGGTAATTCATCCAGAAACAAAACACCATTATGTGCCATGGAAATCTCGCCTGGCTGAGGATAACTGCCTCCTCCAACCAAAGCAACATTTGAGATGGTATGATGCGGACTACGAAATGGCCGCTGGTTCATTAATCCCACTTCTTTTAATTTACCGGCAACGCTATGAATTTTTGTAGTTTCTAATGCCTCTCTCAAAGTCATTGGAGGTAAGATGCTTGGTAAACGTTTGGCCAGCATTGTTTTTCCTGCTCCCGGCGGACCAATCAGTATAATGTTATGTCCTCCGGCAGCGGCAATTTCCATGCAGCGTTTAATACTTTCCTGACCCCGGACATCTGAAAAATCAAACTCGGGAAAATCTAAGGTTTTATAGAATTCTGCGCGAGTATCTATAGTTGTGGGTTCGAGAGTTCCTTTTCCTTCAAAGAAATCAATAACTTCCTGGACATTTTCGACTCCATAAACATCTAATCCGGCAACTATAGCAGCTTCTTTTACATTTTGTTTTGGAAGAAAAAAACCTTTATAGCCTTCTTCTTTAGCTTTGATTGCAATGGAGAGCGCACCATTTATGGATTGTAGTCCTCCATCCAGTGAAAGCTCTCCCATAATAATATAGCGGTCAATTTCAGTTGCTTTTATCTGGTCAGAAGCTACTAAAATTCCGATTGCTAAAGTCAAATCATAGGCTGATCCTTCTTTACGCAAATCTGCAGGCGCCATATTTATGGTTATCTTTTTGCCTGGTAATGCATATCCGTTATTTTTAAGTGCTGCGGCTATTCTGTAACTGCTTTCTTTTATGGCATTATCCGGTAATCCTACCAAGTGATAACCAATCCCTTTGTCTATATTTACTTCAACTGTAATCGTTGTGGCTTCAACTCCAAAAACAGCACTTCCAAAAACTTTAACTAGCATATTTTATATTTCATTAGGTGGGTTTAAATCTAATAAAAAATAACAACACGTAATCTTTTTAATACAAAAATATTATTTATAATTATAAAATGGAAAGCTGAGAAAAGTTAAAAACAATAGAAAGTAAAATTTGAATTGGGATAAATCCCTTATTTATGCCTATATTGCAAAAAAATAGCATCGATTCTATCAAAAATTCGATTTCAGGTTCTTAGAATCTTTTTGCAATTCATTTTGCATCTTAAACATTTGCTGAAAATTTACTGTCAGCATATAATCTAAAATTTTAAAAATGGAATTTAAATTAATTAATCCAGTTTCCGGATATGATGAAACATGTACGCCATCAATCGTCGCTGCATTTTTACATACACATTTGGAACAATATGGAGACAAAACGGAAGATATTCTTAAAGCAATTGACTATGCAGTGAATCCGGACAAAGGCGGGAATATTATTGTTGGGATGGATAATCAAAAAATTGTTGGAGCTGTGGTTTTAAATAATACAGGAATGAAAGATTATATCCCAGAGAATATTCTGGTTTATATTGCGGTTGACAATTCGGAAAGAGGAAAAGGTTATGGGAAAAAACTCATGGAAAAAGCCATCTCCGTTACCGATGGAAATATTGCGCTGCATGTAGAACCTGATAATCCTGCGAAAAAACTATACGAGAAACTTGGATTTACAAATAAGTATCTGGAAATGCGTTTAATTAAATAATTCAGGCTAATTAATTCATAAAAACAAAAAGCCCAATGGCATTCATAAAATTATATCGAAAAAAACTAAAAGAAAACTACAATTTCCTTAATTCCCTTTTTGAATCAAAAAATATTGAATGGGGAGTTGTATCAAAGCTTTTATGTGGAAACAACCTTTACTTAAAAGAAATTATCTCATTAGGAGTCAAAGAGATGCACGATTCGAGAATAAGCAATCTTAAAACAATCAAAGCACTTGACCCCGATATTCAAACTGTCTATATCAAACCTCCTGCTAAACGTAGTATTCCAAGCATAGTAAAATATGCTGATGTAAGTTTTAATACAGAGATTTACACTATTCAAATGCTTTCTGAAGAAGCTAAAAAGCAGAATAAAATCCACAAAATCATTGTTATGATTGAAATGGGGGATTTACGTGAAGGTGTGATGGGGGAAGACCTGATAGATTTTTACGGCACAATTATAAAAATGCCAAATATCGAAATTTCAGGAATTGGAACTAACTTAAACTGTCTTAGCGGAGTCATGCCTACTCAGGATAAACTTATACAATTGAGTTTGTATAAACAGCTTATTGAAGCCAAATTCAATATCACAATTCCCTGGGTTTCCGGCGGAACATCTGTTGCCGTTCCATTGCTGCTTAAGAATGCCCGTCCCATGGCTGTAAATCACTTTAGAATTGGGGAAGCCTTATTTTTTGGAAAAGATTTATTTACCGGAGAAACTATTCAGGGAATGCATAATGATGTGTTTAAACTTTTTGCAGAGGTTATTGAAATTACCGAGAAACCAGATGTTCCAACCGGAGAGCTTGGGGAAAATGTAGCCGGGAACACTTTCTCTATGCAGGAAACCAAAGATTTTAGCGGGACTTCTTTGAGGGCTATTTTGGATGTTGGATTGTTAGATATGCAGCCTAAATATTTAGAAGCAGTCGACAATGAAATTATAATTGTAGATGCCAGTTCTGATATGTTGGTTCTGGATATTTCCAATTCTGCCCAAAAATATAAAATAGGGGATTTAATTTCCTTTAATATAAAATATATGGGAGCTTTGTATTTACTAAGTTCTAATTATATCGAAAAAGATATTGGGTAAAAGAAATGTTTTTAGAATTCCAACCCAATCTGATTTCTAACTACTTCGGTTATCTTGCTTAAATCCAGACTATTTTGATGCGACCAGAGCTTGCTTTCAATCTCGTTGTTTTTAATACAGGCATGACATTCAATCGCTTCATGGGCATAGCCTTTTCCAATATTTGAAATTTTAAATTTTTTTCCCTCTTCATTTTCAAAAACAGAATAGCCATCAGTCATAAACCAGGGCGAATCAATATCAATTCGTCCTTTAGTGCCGCTAATGGTGGCTTTCATGTCAGAAGCAGATACTAACCCGGCATGTAAAACCGCCTGAGCTGATTCGTATTGCAAAATCATAGTAGTCTGTAAATCGACGCCAGTTGTATGATAAATAGATTTTGCCATGATTTCTTTCGGAATTCCGAGCATGATATACGATAAAAAGAGAGGATACACCCCAATGTCATAAAGAGCGCCGCCTCCTAATTTCTTATCTGTTAACCTGTTTCCCAATTCTCTATTGATAAAAGCAAAGTCAGCATTAATATATTTTATTTCTCCAATATCACCACTTTTTACTTTTGACAGCAATTCCTGAATTGAAGGAATGAAGCGAGTCCAGAAGGCCTCCATGAAAAATTTATCATATTTTTTTGAAGCTTCTGTCATTCGCAAAGCATCATCATAGGATAATGATAAAGGTTTTTCACACAATACATGTTTCCCGTTTTCCATTGCCTTAATCGACAATTCAGCATGAGAGTCATGTGGCGTGGCTATATAAACAATGTCAATTTGGTCATCTGCAAAAAGCTCGTCATAAGAGCCGTAAAATCTATTGCAATCATACTTTTCTGCAAATTCATTTGCTTTGTTGATGTCTCTGGATGCTACTGCACATAATTCAGCTTCATCTATTAATTTTAAATCAGAAGCAAACAGATTGGCGATATTTCCTAAACCGATTATTCCCCATTTAATCTTTTTCTCTTTTTTCATCTTTGAATTATACTTATTAAAAATGTTAAAACAATCAAATATAAGTCAACATAATTAATTAATCGAGGATTTTTTTCATACATCACACTCTATTTCCTACATATTATATGGATATGAGGTGAAAACATGATCTGATAAATCAATAATGCATTAATATTTTGTAAATTTTAAGTATGTTTTAACTAATACACGTAAAATGGAGGGGTGTAAAATGAAAAATTAACAAAAATTAAGCATTAGGTGCTATTTTTAATGGGGGTATCAAATGATTTTATATTTTTATCAAAATTTTTAAAACTAAATAACTATGCGAAAAATTATTTTAAGTGTGATACTAATCACAATTCTGTTACTATCTATTTTTTCTATCTCATTTGTCACTGAATCAAAAACATTAGGTGCACACGTTGTTGAACTAAAAATGGACACAGGTGATACTGCATGGATGATTGTTGCAACTGCTTTTGTGTTGTTAATGACTCCGGGATTAGGTTTCTTCTACGGAGGTATGGTAGGTAAGAAAAATGTAATTAGTACTATGTTGCAGAGTTTCATGGCAATGGTAATTGTTACGGTTCTATGGGTAGTTATTGCATTTGGATTATGCTTTGGGCCATCAATAGGCGGATTCATTGGAGATCCTACCTCAAACATTTTCTTTCAGGGTGTTAGTGCAAATACCGCTTGGGAATTAGCACCAACAATTCCTTTTATTCTTTTCGCTTTATTTCAGGCAAAATTTGCGATCATTACACCAGCTTTAATAACAGGAGCATTTGCAGAGCGTGTACGTTTCTGGGCTTATTTGTTATTCATGGTTTTATTCATATTATTAATTTACGCTCCATTATGTCACATGACCTGGCATCCTGATGGATTATTCTTCGGATGGGGAGTTTTAGATTTCGCTGGAGGAACAGTAGTACACATGAGTGCTGGATGGGCTGCATTAGCCGGAGCTATGTTCTTAGGAAAACGTAAAGTACAAAAAGTTAACCCAGCCAGAATTACTTATGTATTATTAGGTACAGGTTTATTATGGTTCGGATGGTTTGGTTTCAATGCTGGTTCAGCTGTTGGTGCAGGAAGTCTTGCTACTCAGGCTTTAGGAACTACGACTATTGCAGCTGCTTCTGCAGCTATGGCCTGGGTTTTCCTTGATAAAATTTTAGGTCACAAATTATCTGCAATGGGAGCATGTATTGGTGCAGTCGTAGGTTTGGTTGCAATCACGCCAGCTGCTGGTTTTGTAAGTATTCCTCACGCATTAGCAATCGGTATTATTGCAGCTGTGATTAGTAATCTTGTTGTGAGCAAATTCCCTAAAGGAAAAATTGATGATGCTTTGGATGTTTTTGCTTGTCACGGTGTTGGTGGTATGGTAGGAATGTTGTTAACCGGAGTTTTTGCATCAAACACTGTAAATTCAGTTGTAGGTGATAACCAGGGTTTAATTTTTGGAGATGCTACCTTATTCTTAACACAATTAAAAGCGTTGGTATTAGTTTCAGTCTTTGCTTTTGCTGCTTCTTATGCCTTGTTCTTTATTGTAAATAAAATTACTCCTCTAAGAGTTACTGAAGAAAAAGAAGAATTAGGATTGGATATCTCTCAACACGGAGAATACCTTTAATAGTTACCTAACTTAAATAAAAAAGCACTCTGGAACAAGATTTCAGAGTGCTTTTTGCTTATAATAAAATCAATTCGAACGATTAAAATCTGAGTTTTATTTGTCAGGAGCAGCACAATTTGTCTTTTATAAACATAGTTCCTGCTGTTCACTGCAATCTTTTACTTTTTAAAGAAAAAAGTAAAAGGATTTTCATTTCCATCAGGGCTACAGTGCAGTCATTGGGCTTTCTTTAATCACTGCTGTGAAATGAATAAAAAAATTAATGTAACTCAAAATCCTAATCAGGAAAACATTCTTTATTGGTCTCAGATATAATTTAACTATTTGCCTTAGTGTATTTTGCTGTAGCTTTTAAAAATATTTTAACCACAAATTATACAGATTAACGCTAATTAATTTATAGGAGTTTGTTTAATTTTAATAAATAAGTATTGCAACCTTGCAGACTTTCTTCAGTTTAATAAAATCAAACTATAGAGTTTAAACGGATAATTGTTTATTTAAAATTTGAAATACCAGCTTTTAGCCAGGTCAGATATTCTTCAGTATTTACATAACTAATGGTTGAATTAGCAGTGTTTAAATTATTTCCTTCCAAATCGGTCAAAACATACAAAGGCTGAGTATTGGTTTTATACCTTGAAATCATAAAATCAGTCCATTTATCACCAATGGTTTCAATTTTATCTCCCGAAGCTGTTACAAATTGTTTGTCAGCCGGTAATTCACGTTTATCATCAACGTATAAAGAAATCACAACCACATCATTTTTTAGAATTGGCAAAACCTTTGAATCAGACCAGACATTGTTTTCCATTTTTCTGCAATTGACACAGGCATGACCCGTAAAATCAAGCATTATAGGTTTATGCACTGATTTAGCATATGCCAGACCATTTTCATAATCATCAAAAATTACAATACCATGAACGCCAATTTTTGCCCCTTTCGGCAAATCTTTTGATGAAGATACAGCATTAGAACTTCCAATACCATGTGGACTCTCACTATATTGCGTCGGCGGAGGGAAAGCACTAATCAATTTTAAAGGAGCACCCCAGAGCCCGGGAATCAGATAAACCGTAAAAGCTAACGTTATTAATCCCAAATACAATCTTCCCACAGAGATATGCTGCAAGGGACTATCATGAGGCAAAGTTATTTTTCCGAATAAATAAAATGCCAAAGCTCCAAAAATAGCAATCCAGATCACAAGGAAAACTTCCCTTTCTAATAAATGCAATTGTAAAACCAAGTCGGCATTTGACAAAAATTTAAAGGCCAAAGCCAATTCCAGAAAACCTAAAACCACTTTAACCGTATTCAGCCAGCCACCGGATTTAGGTAATGAATTTAACCAGCCCGGGAACATTGCAAATAACATGAATGGTAAAGCTAATGCTAATGAAAATCCAAACATTCCCACGATAGGACCAATAACACCATTCGTAGCAGCTTCAACTAAAAGTGAACCCACAATAGGACCTGTACAGGAAAAAGAAACGATAGCCAAGGCCAAAGCCATAAATAATATTCCGATTATTCCACCTCTGTCTGCTTGCTGATCTACTTTATTCGCCCACGAATTAGGAAGCATAATTTCGAATCCTCCCAAAAATGAAGTGGCAAAAATTACTAATAAGATAAAGAAACCAATATTAAACCAAACATTGGTTGCCAAAGAATTTAAGGCATCAGCACCAAAAATCGAGGAAACCAAAAATCCTAATGAAACATAAATTACAATAATAGAAATTCCATAAATAATTGCATTTCTAATGCCCGCAGCCCGTGTTTTGCTTTGTTTTGTAAAAAAGCTTACTGTCATTGGAATCATAGGAAAAACACATGGTGTCAGTAATGCTGTAAATCCAAATAAGAAAGCTACTAAAAAGACAGACCATAAACTTCTTGCAGGCATAGGTTTTTGAACATCGTCTACAACTCTTGACGTAGCATTATCTATTTTTTCTAATTTTAGAACTTCAGGAGTTGCTGCTTTTGATAGGGTATCAACAGCAATTCCGGTTACTTTAGTTTCGTCTAATTTTGACTCTGTTATTGTTGGAATTACAGCATTTACTTTTAGTAAGGAAGGAACTGCAATCGAAAATTTTTTATTTGAATTGATACAGACCTCTTTACAAACCTGAAAATCAAACTCAACTTCAACAGTTTTTAAATTAGGGTTCAGTATTTTGATTTCCTGCTCAATATGCGCTTTCCCTTCAAAAAAAGTTTCGTTTACTCCAAAGATGTCATTAAAGGCTGTTCTTGTCTTTCCTTCTTTGGCTTTGCCTATTAAATCGTAATTTCCTTTTTGGTTTTTAAAAACAATCTCTAAAGCCAAAGGACCGCCTTCTGGTGTGAATTGGGAATACATGTGCCAGTCCTTCTCTATAATTCCGTCAAAGATCAAAACAAAATTAGTTTCCGATTTTTTTTCAATTTTAGTGGACCATTTTACGGGTTCCAAAATCTGGGCGTTTCCTTTTGCAAAAGCAAAAATAAAAACGATTAAGAAAACAAAAGTTTTATTCCAAAGATTTGAGTTTATAGCTTGGCATTGTGAGTTTGACTTCATTCTTGTAATTCTATTTTAAGTATTTTATTTGAGGATTTTTCTATTTTAAATCTTTCGTCCTGCCTGATTCCAACAATCCATACAATTTGGTCATTTGAACATAAAAGCCACGTGTTTTCTTTTTCAATCAGTGATAATTTCTCATCTTTGAAAAGCTTGCTGACTTTTTTTGACTTTCCATTCATACCAAAAGGCAGAAAAGAATCGCCTTCTTTTTTCCATTTACGTAAAATCAATGGAAATTTAATTTTTTCAGCATCCACAAATATAGCCTTATTTGAATCTATGGTAATGTCATCTACGCGACAAATCTTCAATTTTAAGGGAAAATTAACGTCCTCTTCATTTTCATTAATCAGATATTCCTGTGCTATATCGTCTTCTGAAATCGGACTTAAAATCAGTGTGTTTCTGTTTTTTAGCAATCGAAATTCTGCAGCAAAAACTTGTTTGCCAGATTGTCCATCTACTAAATCATAAATATCATTCCATGCCAGAAAACCAAATTCATTAAGCCATTGATACAAATACGATCTGTAATTTGGTAATTTTAGAAGTTGATTTAAATCGAAATGTATTTCTTCTCCCGCTTCTTTTGCCACTTGCTGATAAATCATAATCGAAGCATCTTCAACCATTTCGTTAGATTCCTGCAAATAAGATTGTGTTTTTTGGAAAGCCTTTAGAAAGTTTGGATTGATTTCTTTTAGAATTGGAACTAAATCGTGACGAATTTTATTTCGCAGGTATTTATTTGAAGCATTACTGCTGTCTTCACGCCAGTCAATGTTGTTGTCGTGGGAGTAATTTAATATTTCTTCTCTGGAGAAAGGCAAAAGAGGGCGAATAATTTTATCATTTTGCTCCGGAATACCAATAAGACCTTCTAATCCTGTACCACGACTTAGGTTGATAATAAAAGTTTCCAAATTATCATCTGCGTGATGAGCAGTGAGAATATAATCAAATTTATGAGTTTCAAGTAGTTCGTAAAACCAGCTGTATCGCAGTTCACGAGCTGCTATTTGGGTCGAAAGCTTATAATCCTTGGCAAATGCTTCGGTATCAAACTGAGTTGTAAAAAAGGAAATGTTGTTTTCTTCACAGTAATCCCGAATAAAATCCTGATCACCAAAACTTTCTAATCCGCGAAGCTGAAAATTGCAATGCAAAACTGCAATTTCATATCCTAATTGCTGAAATAGATGCAGCAAAACCATACTATCCAAACCACTACTAACGGCAAGAAAAAGTTTTTTATTTTCCAAAAACGGAAACCTTACACCAATATGATTTTTAAAGTTTGAGAGCATTTATAAAATTAAAAAAATGAATATGTTTGAGAAGTACAAAATTAAGCTTTTTATGACTATAGACGGATAGAAAAAGCAAAATCTAAGATCGTGTTAATGTTATCTGTTATTTTCATTTCACAGAATATTTTTTTGGAATTGCTACAGATTAAAAAATAAAGTTTTGCATATTGTTATTCATTTATTGGAAACAATAGCTATTAATTCATTTACAGAAATAGGTTTTGGCATATATCCCATAATATTGCTAAAAGTCATAGATTTATTTTTGTCCTCAATGGCAATAGAAGAACTTACGATATAAATATGAATATCTTTCCTGATATCTGATTTTATTTTTTTCATCTCCTCCATAAATTCCCATCCATCCATAACTGGCATATTAATATCCAACAAGATAATATCCGGGAGATAAGTATCGTCATCTTGTATTATTTTTTTTAAAGAATTCAATGCTTCCTTTGCATTTGTAAATGAAGAATGAGTGCAAAATATCCCTGATTTTTTAATTATTTTACTGATAATGGTTTGATAAATAAGATCATCATCTACAACCCAAATTACGTTATCTTTCATTTGATATAGATTTTAAATGTGGTTCCTGTATTGGGAATGCTGTTTACGACTATAGTTCCGCCCATCGCATTTACTTGATTTTTTGTTATAAAAAGTCCAATTCCTCTTGCATTTGAGTTAGTACTGAAAGTTTTGTAAAGGCCAAAAATTTTGTCAGCATTTCGTTCCAAGTCAATTCCAATCCCATTATCTGAAACTTCAATAACATCCTTGTCATCTTCTTTATACAATTTTATGGTTATAATGGGTTTACGTTCATGATGTCTGTATCGAATAGCATTAGAAATTAGATTATAAAGAATACTTTCTAAGTAGGCTGAATTATAGTTTATCAAAGCATCTTTCTGTACATCGGTTATAAAGGTTACTTTGTTAGTTCGTATTTGTTCTGTAAAAACTTCTTTGGCTCTTTTGATGTACTTGCTCAGCTTCAACGGTTTCGTAACAAGATTGAGGTTTGTATTTATATTTACAACTTCGTTTAGGTGCTTCATTGTTTCGTCAAGCGAATTGGAAACCGATTTTAATAGCTGCATCATTTCGTTTTTCTCATCTTCTGAGTCTGCTGTTTCTATCAAAGAGATAATAGATTCAATATTGCTGGTGTGCGATCTCAGGTTGTGAGAAACGATGTAAGAGAAATTTAAAAGTCTTTTATTTTGCTCTGTGACTAACTCCAGTGAGTTGTTCAGGTTTTTTTCGGCTTCTTTCATTATGGTGATATCAATCATAATACCTCGTGATATGACAGGTTTATCATCTTTAATGCCATAATTTATAATATTTCTCATCCAAATCACCTTCCCTTCTTTTGTAATCATTCGATACTCATAATCATGATTGACAAAGTTTTTATTGTTTCTGGCGAATGATAATGCATATTCACGATCATCAGGATGAATATATTCTTCCCAAAGCCTCGGGTTTTCTTCATACTCTTCGACTGAAAACCCCAGCAGTTTTTCTGCCTGTTTACTTATAAAAGAGGATTTTTTTGTTTCTAAATCATATTCCCACACAATTACATTAACATTATCAATGATGGATTTCAACCGAGCCTGACTTTTTTCAATTAATGCTTCAGCGTTCTTTCTTTCGGTAATGTCTTTTGTAAAAGCAATATAGCTGGTGGGTTTCTCGTTGCTCTCCACAAATGCTGAAACGATTATATTTACCCAAATCATTTCTCCGGTTTTCGTCAGACATTGTTTTTCTATAGAAAAATCAGTTATTATTCCTTTTTCAAGATTCTTTATGTTTTTAAAAGTTTCTAAATCATTTCGATGAATAACATTATTAACGCCTAATTTCTTAATTTCTTCAAATGTATAGCCCAGCATATCGCAGAATTTCTTGTTGGCCTCCATTAAATTCCCTGAAGCAGTATCAATTATTGCAAATCCTACCGGTGCCTGATCGATAATGGTTTTAAACTTCATTTCGGTTTTTAAAAGCTTTGCCTCCTGTTCCTTTAGTAAGAATTCCAGTTCTTCGGGTTTTTTCAGGATATTGGTTGTCAATATGCCAAATAATAAAGCGATGATTATTCCTAAAGCAGAAGTAAATAAAACCTGAGGATACAGTAAAACGTTTTGTTTTGCTACTAAATACAGAACCCAGTCGCTGTCTGATATAGATTGGGATATATAATAACTTTTGGACAGGTCTGTTTTGGAAGGAAGAAAAAATTCTTCTTTAGAGGTAACTGGATTTTTCTTTGAAAACTGAAAGTAGTAATCAGGATGATTAATGTCTTTAATTCCAGAGGCTTTTAATAACGTATTTAGTTTAATAATAACTGCAGTAAATCCCCAGAATTTATTTTTATGGTATATGGGAAGCCTGCCTACAATACCAATCTCTCCTTGTCTTAATTTTAATGGTCCTGCAAAATAAATTTTTTGACTTTCAATAGATTTTTTTGCTTCCTTACTAATATCTGCAGTGCTCAAAATATTTAAATTCATCGCAGCCTCATTTCCTTCCAGTGGGTAAATGTATTTGATAAGACCTCTTGGAACTAATTCTACGACACTAACAATAGGATTAGACTTGATGAGTTGTTTGCTTACTGCTTCAAAATTTTGTGGAACACCATTGTTATCTAAAGTAAGAGCAAGAGAAACGGTTGTTGAATAGCAGTTTTTTAGAGACTGTTCAATATTCTGATGAGCATTGTTTAAAATGATTTTCATTTTATTACGATCCTCATCTTTTAAGATTTGATTTCGCAACACACTGAATATAAAAGTGATGGCTGCAAAAATAAAAAATACTAAAAAACCGGCAGTTCTTGGTCTTATTGCAAACCAATTTATGAAGCTGCCCCAATTTTTTTTATTTTTCATTGTTGTAAATTGAATATAATCGTTATGTCATTTGATAAAATTAACGATTTTTTTGTCAAATAAACAATTTACAGCTATTGTCAATAAATAATTACCATTCAAATGAAAATTAAGCAGGCATTTCTATTTCATGAGGTTAAGAATTTTATAGTAGTTGCTCCTGTAATTTTTTAATATCGTCACGTAATTTGGCGGCTTGCAAAAAGTCTAATTCTTTTGCCGCTTTTTCCATCGATTTACGTTTTTCGCGTATCATTTTCTCTAATTCAGGTTTTGATAAGTAGGCTGTTTCGGGTTCTGCAGCTGCAGGCAAGGTGTGGCCTAATTCGTATTCTACCAATGGATTTTTGGTAAAAG
Organism: uncultured Flavobacterium sp.; assembly: GCA_965650235.1. Classification (GTDB taxonomy): domain Bacteria; phylum Bacteroidota; class Bacteroidia; order Flavobacteriales; family Flavobacteriaceae; genus Flavobacterium. The sequence goes on from CBFGNY010000002.1 coordinate 90,475, forward strand.
CGCTTTCTATTTTTTTATTTAATGCCTGAGGTATTAAACCGTTTTCTGTATTGAAATTAATTTGTTTGGTTCTTCTGTAATTGGTTTCATCAATTGTTTTTTGCATACTGGCTGTAATTTTATCAGCATACATAATTGCTTTTCCGTTTATATTTCTGGCTGCACGACCAATAGTCTGAGTAAGAGATCTATGATTACGAAGAAAACCTTCCTTATCGGCATCTAAAATAGCCACTAAAGAAACTTCAGGTAAGTCAAGTCCTTCACGAAGCAGGTTTACTCCAATTAAGACGTCAAAAATTCCTTTTCGCAAATCCTGCATGATTTCAATACGCTCCAGGGTATCTACTTCTGAGTGAATATAACGACAACGAACACCTACTTTAGTTAAGTATTTAGCTAATTCCTCAGCCATTCTTTTCGTCAGCGTAGTAACCAAAACTCTTTCATCCAATTCACATCGAACCTGTATTTCTTCAATCAAATCATCAATCTGATTTAAACTCGGTCTTACTTCAATAGTTGGATCCAATAAACCTGTGGGACGAATTACCTGCTCCACTACAACGCCATCGGTTTTTTGCAATTCATAATCGGCAGGAGTTGCAGAAACATAAATTACCTGATTTTGCATGGCTTCGAATTCTTCAAATTTCAAAGGCCGATTGTCCATTGCTGCAGGTAAACGGAAACCATATTCAACTAAATTTTCTTTACGGCTGCGATCGCCTCCATACATGGCATGTACCTGCGAAACGGTAACGTGACTTTCATCAACCACCATCAAATAATCGCTTGGGAAATAATCCAGCAAACAGAAAGGTCTCGTCCCGGCTTCTCTTCCGTCAAGGTAACGCGAATAATTTTCGATTCCGGAACAATAACCCAATTCGCGAATCATTTCCAAATCGAAATTAGTCCGTTCTTCAAGACGTTTGGCCTCCAGATGTTTCCCTATTTCCTTAAAATAATCAACTTGTTTTACCAAATCCTGCTGAATTTGCCAAATGGCACCTTGCAGGACATCCGGAGAAGTAACAAACATATTTGCCGGATAAATGGTCAGTTTTTTAAACTTCTCGATTACTTGTGAAGTCTTCGCATCAAAGGATTCTATTTCTTCAATTTCGTCTCCAAAAAAATGAATTCGGTAAGCATCGTCAGCATAACTTGGATATACTTCTACAATATCTCCTTTAATCCTGAAAGTTCCGGGATTAAAATCGGCTTCTGTTCTGGCGTATAAACTCTGAACCAAACTGTGTAATAATTTGGTGCGGGAAATAACCTGATCCCTTTCAATCGCAATGACATTTTTCTGGAATTCTACAGGATTTCCAATACCATACAAACAAGAAACCGAAGCTACTACTAAAATATCCCGACGTCCTGAAAGCAATGAAGAAGTTGTACTTAAACGCATTTTCTCCAGCTCTTCATTGATAGACAAATCTTTTTCGATAAAAACGCCTGTTACCGGCATAAAAGCTTCCGGCTGATAATAATCGTAGTACGAAACAAAGTATTCTACGGCGTTGTTAGGAAAAAATTGCTTGAACTCTGAATATAACTGTGCAGCCAAAGTTTTATTATGAGCTAAAACCAAAGTTGGTTTTTGTACTTCCTGAATAACATTGGCAACCGTAAATGTTTTACCTGAACCCGTAACACCCAATAAAGTTTGATATTTTTCGCCATCAACGATACCTTGCGCCAATTTTTGGATGGCCTGAGGCTGATCTCCTTTTGGACTATATTCTGAAGAAACTTGAAAATTCATTTTTGACTGATGAAAAATTTAGTTTTGTAAAGATACAAAGTTTGCATTCTATTCTAGAAAATTAACAATGGCATCGTTTACGATTTTTGTCTGATCAATACTTAAAAAATGACCTGCATCTTTTATTATTTTAGTTTTGCTGTTTGGAAGAAACTCTTTTGCCTTTTCTACACTGTCTTCGGAATTAATTACATCCTTGTCGCCAATTAGTACTAAAACCGGATTTTCTACAGACCGTAATTCTTCATTAGAGAAAGGAGTCATTTTTAGCATGCTTGAATTTGATTTTGCATATTTATTAGCCAGATAGAATTGCCTCTTATAAACAGAATTGATTTTTTCCGGATGAGTAGAAAAGGTTTCCAGTGTTTTTCCGAATTTCTTTTCGCTTGGAAAAAGCTTCAAAAACAATGCATTCGATGTTTTTCCGACCTTATCAATAAATTTGAAAGTTTGTGCCGGACTTAACAATACTATTTTATCAATAGAATTTTCTTTTTGA
>CBFGNY010000003.1:0-79323 GCA_965650235.1 uncultured Flavobacterium sp.
CGTTGTAGAAAAGATATAGTTTGCCATTGGCAACATAATTTTCCAAGTTTTGATAACTGACTACGACTACCATTTCCTGTTCGGGAATGGGATCGCAGTTTTTCTGGATTGCAAATCCGTTTTGATCGGCAATGGAGGCGATGTCCTGATAGGGATCATCAGCGATTTCGTTTATCACTACTTTTTTTGGTCTTGTAGCAGGAGGTTTTCCGTTATCGTAATTGTTGGTAATGGCTAATCGTGCAGTATAATTGCCTTTGTTTTTGTAAACGTGTTTGGGTTCTGCCTGTCTGGAGTAATGTCCGTCACCGAGTTCCCATAAGTAAGAGTAGCTTGGTTTTGGTGCTCCGGCAATCGGAATTAAGGGTGGTGTTTCCGGTTTAAAGGTTACAGAATTGCCTTTTTGGGTATAGCTGATATTGGCTCTTCGGGTGATGGTGTCTTTTACTTTGGTTTGTGCCAACACCATTGCTGATGAAAGAAGAATGAAACAGCATAAAAGTTTTTTCATGGTCGAGGAGGTTTTTTAGCCCTGATGGTAGTGGCATCCTTTTGTGCCGGGGTTCGGCATAAAAGATACAACGGACAGCAGGATTAGCTTCTGAAAAACATCAGAATCAGTTTAAAACAGGTTTAAATGTAAAAAAAAGTGATGAGCAAATCATCACTTTTTCTTAAAAAAGTATTTTGTAAGTTACTGAATAGCATTGATTGCTGCTACCAGTTGCGCTTCTGAACCAACAGTTGTTTCTGCAAGGGTAAAGGTATAAACTGTATCAGCTGTTGTTGTTACTCCTTTTATTGCGTAACGCCATTGTCCGTTATCTTCGGTAGCAAAAATGATGTGACAGGCTAAACCAACAGGAATTTGTCCGTAGTGCTCACTGAATAATCCGGCTGCTGTATAAGTGTCTAACTTCGCCAAGGCATTTTGTCCTTCGCCATCATATGATAAATAAATCGCACAATTATCATTGTCGTAACCTTCGGGAGCATCTACCAAAATAGTGGTTTTAGGTCTTGGGTCATTGTAAAATTTATCGACATTTGCCCATCCGAAGTTTCCAAAAGTTACATAATAATTGTTTGCTTCACCCTGAACACCGCCTTTTCCACCAGCTCCGTCTGCATCACCTTTGGCTTCTCTCCAAACTAAGTTATCATTTTCGTCAATGTTTCCAATCCATAATGTCATTTCATTATCTAAACCTCCGGTTAAATTAGTAGGAACCACTAAATTTATCGTACATGTAGTGGCTAATTCCTGGCCGCCTTGTGTTGCTTTGATGAAAAATTCACCTCCTGAGATTAGTAAATTTTTCTTTCCGTCAGGCATTAAACCCATGGTTGGTTTGTTGGTAACCAACATATCACCTTTATCAAAAAGCTCAACATATTCAATATCTATTGCTCCGGTAACAGCGTTTCCAGCTTTAGTAAGACAGTTTCCGTTGATGTTGATTTTTACTCCTTTTGCAGATGTCAGTGTAATTGCTCCTGTTCCTGCTGTTGCTGTAAAATGCTGTGTTTTTCCAGCTAAGGCATTGTCTCTTATCGCGGCAAATTCTGTTGCTGATGGAGGTGTAACTTTGTCTGAGTCTCCGTCAGTATCATCACAGCTTGCAAATGTTGCTAATGCTAAAAATAAAAGTCCGATTTTTTTAAAATTTGTGTTCATGATTTCTAATTTTTATAAATCTGAACTGATCGTTATCAGTTGGTTTCAGATTCGGTTGTTAATTTTAATTTTTATATTCTTATATCAATTCGGGTTTGATATTGTTACCCTTGTTTTTGAAATTTATTTTTAATTCGTTTTTGTATAGTTATATCAATTCGTCTTTTAAATTGTTACCCCTATTTTTATTTTTTTTGAAAATCTATTTCGACAGGCATTTTTCTTCAAAAACATTTCCGTCCTCATCGAGTGCAACCAGGATTTCTTTTTTCTTTGAAAGATTAATGATTAAAAAGAGCCAGACAATTGACCAAAGCCCGAGGGTTGCGAAAACCAAAGTCAGCTGCAGGGAAGAGTCGATTTGTTTTTTTTCTTTGGATAAAACTACATAAGGGAGTTTGTCATTTTTTTCAATTATGGTAAATCCGCTGCGAATTTTGTTCGACAATGTTTGCTGAAACTTGGCAAAATCCTTTTCGTTTGTTAATTGGTAACTTCCCATTTTAATGTGATTTATGATTTTAATCAACCTAATTATTGGTTTATATCAATTTGTTTTTAGGATTGTTACCCCCATTTCTGTAATTTTTTTCAGATTCTTTTTTTTACTTTAGCTAATAATTTCAATTATGGAAAAAAGTAAAATTCATCCCGACCAAATATATATCGAAGGAATTGCTGCAAATGATTCGGCGGTAATCCGTTCTATCTATAAAAATTTCGTTCCAAAAGTGGTGTTCTATATAATGAATAATTCAGGAGACAAGGATCAGGCGCAGGATGTAGTTCAGGAAATCATGATTTTACTTTTTAATCAGGCAAAAGCCAATACATTGCTATTGACTTGTCCGTTTGATGCTTACTTCTTTTTGTTGTGTAAAAGGAAATGGCTTAATGAATTGAAAAAAACTTCGAATAAAGGGGTAACAATTAATGAAGATTTTGCATCTATCAATGTATCTGCTCTCGAATTGGTTGAAGAAGCGGAACAGTTTGATGAAAAGCAGCAGCTTTTTGATGTGATGTTCCAAAAATTGGGAGACAAATGTCAGGAACTGCTGAAACTGAGTTTTACCATTAAATCAATGGAAGAGGTTGCTGAAAAACTAAACGTAACATATGGATATGTCCGTAAAAAGAAATCGTTATGTATTGGACAGCTGACACAATGGATTCAGGAAGCAAAAAAATTTAAATCTCTTAAAAATAATTAGTCATGAACGAAGAACGCTACCTATTATTTGATCAATATCTTCAGGGGGAAATGACTGTTGAGGAAAGAAATAACTTTGAAAAAGAGGTTTCAGGAAATCCGGAATTTGCTGCTGAATTCAGAACTTTTAAAGAAGTTCAGGTTCAATTGCAAAATAAATTTGGGCATGTACAGGAAAGAGAAGCGTTTAAAGAAAACTTATCCGATATTTCAGATAAACATTTCAATAAAAACAAACCCAAAGTGGTATTGATGCGTCCATGGTATTATGCCGCCGCCGCATCTGTAGTTATTTTATTCGGGCTGTTCTTTTTTAATCAAAATGCAAAACCGAATTTCGAGCAATATAATCAGCCAGAACAAGCCCATTTTACCGAAAGAGGTGATTTGGATGCAACCTTAAAACAAGCTGAGGAAGCTTATAATGCTAAAAACTACAAAGCCGCTATTACGCTTTTTGAAACGATTTTAAAAGAAAATAAAACTACTGAAATTCAATATTATTACGGAATAGCTTTGCTGGAAGAGAATCAGTTTTCAAAATCTGAAGCCGTATTTAATGAACTGAAATCAGGAACTTCAGTCTATAGGGAAAAAGCACTTTGGTATCTGGCCTTATCCAAACTAAAACAAAAAGATTATAAAGCCAGTAAAAAAATTCTGCAAACCATTTCGCAGGATTATGAAGATTATGATAAAGTTCAGAAGCTTTTGAACGCTTTGGATTAATTATTTCGCAGCCATACACGGAGAATTTTACACAGAGATTCGCAGAGTTATAAATTACTTTGCGAATTTTTTTATCTAAGATGGCTGACAAAAAATAGATTTCAATTTTTTTGTTCTATATTCGATTTTGTTTTTATGAATTTAACAAGAAACCATCTATAACTTTTAACCATCATTAAATGCAGAAAATTACTTTAATCCTTGTTGTTTTATTTTCACAAATTACCTTCGGCTATGCCAAAATTACGGAATCCGAAAAGTTGGCCGCAACATGCAAAGTCTGGGGATTTTTAAAATATTACCATCCCAAAGTTGCCGGCGGAGAAGTAAATTGGGACAATCAGCTTTTGGAAAAATTGCCCAGAATTGAAAAAGCGCAAACTAAGGAAGAGTTTTCTTTGATCTTAGAAAATTGGATTGATGAACTTGGGCCGATAAAAGAAGTTGCTCCGATTGCTATACCAAAAGAGATTGAGTTTTTTGATAAAAATTTCGATTTGAGCTGGTTTAATAATAAGCTGTTTTCGAAAAAACTTTCGAAGAAATTGAAGTTTATAGAAGACAACAGGTTTCAGACCGATGACAAAATGGGTCCGGGATATAATCCTTTTAAGAATGGAAACTATTTTGATCTGAAATACGATAACGAAAATTCCAGAATTTTGTGGTTATTTATGTATTGGAATTTAGTTGAATATAATTTTCCATATAAATACTTAATGGATCAGAAATGGGATGTGACTTTAGAACAAGCACTTCCTTTGGTTCTAGATGCAAAAAACGAGGATGATTTTTTTGCAGCAATGAAAAAAATGTCTGCCAGGCTTAATGACAGTCATGTTGAATTTGTTTTGTTCAAGTCTGGTATCTTCAGCAAAAGCAGAACCTTTTTTCCTGCTGACGGAAAAATAATTGATAACAAGCTGGTGATTACAGAAATATTAGGAGACAGTCTGGCTCAGGCAGATGATATTAAAATAGGAGACGTAATTACAAAAATAAATGATAAAACAATTCCTGAACATATTGCTGACAACAAGGATTTAATTGCCGCTTCAAATAGAGCTCATTATAATAACAAATTAGTAGAGACAATTTTGTCGTCCTATTCAGACACAGTAAATGTCGAGTTTCTAAAAGATGGTAAATACGTAACCAAAACAATGAAGTGGTTTGATTATCATGATTCTCATAGAAATGAATTTAAAAAAGGAGCTCAGAAAAAAAGAGAAAAATATAAAATTCTGGACAATAATATTGGATATGTTGATATGGGAATTTTAAGAGTTAGTAATGTTCCCGCTATGATTGAAAAATTAAAATCTACCCAAGCTATTGTCTTTGATATGAGAAATTACCCAAATGTGACTTATTACGAAATAGCTAATTTTTTAAATGCTCACGAACAAAATTTTGCGATTTACACTTATCCTGATTTTAATTATCCGGGAAGATTTTATTGGGAAAAAGGATCAACCTGTGGCTCAGAAAATAAAGATAGTTATAAAGGAAAAGTTGTTGTATTGCTAAACGAAGATTCTATTAGTCAGTCAGAATGGACCGCAATGTGTTTTCAGACGGCCGGAAATACTACAATTATTGGAAGCCAGACCGCCGGAGCAGATGGCAATGTAACAGAGCTTGATTTTAGAGTATTTCATACCAGATATACCGGTATTGGCGTTTATTATCCAGACAAGCGTGAAACTCAGAGAATCGGAATTGTTCCCGATATTGAAGTAAAACCAACCATAAAAGGTATTCAGGAAGGTAAAGATGAGGTTTTAGATCGGGCTTTGGTGTTTATTGAGACAGGAAAATAGTTTTTTTTGTTCATTTCGACGAAAGGAGACCGAGCGATAGCGAACAGGTGAAGCAAATCACAATCGTAAACCGACAAAGATTGTCAAATTTCATTTGCGGAATTTCTTGTGTGATCCTTCCACGAGTATTAACAAGATTGCTTTATACTTTGACACAGATTTTATACGCATTCAAACCCGACAGGTTTTAAAACCTGTCGGGTTTATTTATTAAAAAACAGAGAAAAAATCCGCATTAATCCGCGTTTTCACGAAAGTGAATCCGTCACATCCGCGTCCCAATCACACACAATTGCTATTCTTTTAATATTGTCGTAATTTTGACAACTTTAAAAAACAAAGAATTGAATCCAACTACAATAATCACCGATACACATACCCATTTATATTCTGAAGAGTTTGATCAGGATCGTGACGAAATGATACAAAGAGCCATAAATGCAGGGATAAAGCGATTTTTTATTCCCGCCATTGATGCCGCTGCCACACAATCTATGTACGATTTAGAGCAAAATTATCCGGATCATGTATTTCTGATGATGGGACTTCATCCCACTTACGTGAAAGATAATTATCTGGACGAGCTGCAACATGTTGAAACAGAGCTTTCAAAACGAAAATTTTATGCCGTTGGTGAGATTGGAATTGATTTATATTGGGATAAAACCCATTTGAAGGAACAGCAAATTGCTTTTAGAAGACAAATTCAATTAGCAAAGCAATATAAATTACCGATCGTAATTCATTGCCGTGAAGCCTTTGATGAAATTTTTGAGATTCTGGAAGAAGAAAAATCAGATGATTTGTTTGGGATTTTTCATTGTTTTACCGGAACGTATGAGCAGGCACTTCAGGCTATATCTTATAAAATGAAGTTGGGAATTGGCGGTGTAGTGACTTTTAAAAACGGAAAAATTGACCAGTTCCTAAACCAAATCGATTTGAAACATATCGTTCTGGAAACCGATTCGCCTTATCTGGCGCCAATTCCTTACAGAGGTAAACGCAACGAAAGCAGTTATTTAAAAAATGTAATTGCAAAACTGGCTGAAATTTACGAACTTTCAGAAACTGAAATTGCAGAAGTGACAACACAGAACTCCAAAGACGTTTTTGGGATTTAACTCTCGAATAACGGTACTTTAATTTTTTTTTTGTTCTTTTGCCCACCTAAATTGATATTTATAATGCAGAAATTTGACGCTATTCGACCATTTTATGATTCTGAAGTAAATGAAGCACTTCATGGAGTTGCCAATCATCCAATGATGAAAACCATGATGAATTTTACTTTCCCTGAATTAAGCGATGAAGTTTGGAAAGAGCAATTGAAGAAAACACACTCAATCCGTGATTTTCAATGCAATTTTATTTATCAGACCATTCAAAAAGTACTCGAAAAAAGTTCGGAAGGACTTACGACTTCGGGTTTTGAAAAGTTAGAAAAAAACACATCCTATTTATTTATTTCCAATCATAGGGATATTCTTCTGGATACGACTTTATTAAATGTATGTTTGTTCGAGCATGGTTTGGTCATGACGGCATCTGCAATTGGAGATAATCTGGTTAAAAAAGCATTTCTGAGTACACTGGCAAAACTAAACCGAAATTTCTTGGTTTTAAGAGGTTTAACGCCAAGAGAAATGCTGCAGAGTTCTAAATTACTGGCCGAATATATGGGGCAATTATTGCTTCGCGAAAATCGTTCGGTTTGGATTGCGCAAAGAGAAGGCCGTACCAAAGATGGCAATGACGAAACCAATCCTGGTGTTTTAAAAATGATCGCCATGGGTTCTGATGAAGCCAATTTGATGGATTATTTCAAAAAAATTAAAGTTGTTCCGGTTTCTATTTCATACGAATACGATCCAACAGATGTTTTGAAAATGCCTCAGCTAATGGCAGAAGCAAATAATGAAGTTTACGTTAAAGATAAAAATGAAGATTTCATGACCATTTTAAGTGGTATCATGGGAACTAAAAAAAGAATCCACATTTCTGTTGGAGATGTTCTGGATACCGAAATTGACCAGATTGTTGCTGAGAATGACAATTCTAACAAACAGATTCAGGCTTTGGCACAAACAATTGACGATTCTATTTTGCAGAATTACCAATTATGGCCAACCAACTTTATTGCTTACGACATCTTAAATAAAACAGATAAATACGCTCATTTATATAAGGAAAACGAAAAATTGCTTTTTGAGCGTCGTTTAGAAATGCGAATTGGAACTGACGATGGTATTGCAAGACAAGGATTTTTAGCCATGTATGCCAATCCTGTTGTGAGTAAATTAAAATACCAGGATGTCATCTAAAGCCAAAATACTCTTGATTTATACCGGTGGAACCATCGGAATGAGTAAAGATTTTGAAACAGGAGCACTCAAAGCTTTTGATTTTGGCAAATTGCTGAAAAACATTCCCGAAATCAAACAATTAGACTGCGAAATCGAAACGGTTTCTTTTGAAAATCCAATCGATTCCTCTAATATGAATCCTGAAATGTGGGCTAAAATTGCCACCATTATCGAGGAAAATTATATTTCTTTTGATGGATTTGTCGTTTTGCACGGCTCCGATACCATGTCCTATTCGGCATCTGCATTGAGTTTTATGCTCGAAAACTTAGCTAAACCTGTAATATTCACTGGTTCACAGCTTCCAATTGGAGATTTGCGTACCGATGCCAAAGAAAACCTGATTACAGCGATTCAGATTGCTTCACTTAGGGAAAACGGAAAGCCTGTAATTACTGAAGTCTGTCTGTATTTTGAATATAAATTATACAGAGGAAACAGAACTTCAAAAGTAAATGCAGAACATTTCAGGGCGTTTACAGCACCTAATTACCCTGAATTGGTAGAATCAGGAGTTCATCTTAAATTAAACCGACATTTATTTCTTCCCGTAAAAACAGATGCAAAATTGATAGTTCATAAAAACCTGAACAATCATGTAGTCATCATCAAAATGTTTCCGGGAATGAGCGAAGTGGTTTTGGCTTCGATTCTTGCCATTAAAGATTTAAAAGGAATCGTTTTGGAAACCTACGGAGCCGGAAATGCACCAACAGAAGACTGGTTTTTAAACCTCATAAAAAAAGCGATTCAGGATGGTTTGCATATTGTAAACGTTACACAATGTTCCGGAGGAAGCGTCAATATGGGACAATACGAAACGAGCACTGTTTTGAAATCCTTAGGTGTTATTTCAGGAAAAGACATTACAACAGAAGCGGCCATCACGAAATTAATGTATCTGTTGGGACATACAGTTACGATTCCACAAGAAGAGTTTAAAACGATTTTTGAGACGGCTTTGCGTGGCGAAATTTCGCTTTAGCAATAAATAATAGCGAGTATTGAAAGGATTTTTGAAAATTACTTTTCTAACTCGTTTTTTTTCATGTTATTTGCAAACCAAAATAGAGAGGTGTCCGAGTGGTTGAAGGAGCTAGCCTGGAAAGCTAGTATATGGGTAACTGTATCGAGGGTTCGAATCCCTTCCTCTCTGCGAAATGATCCCGCAATTTCATAAAATGAGATTGCGGGATTTTTGTTTTATGATATGTACTATTCTGTATTGCTGGTTGAAGTTTATTTAATATATAATATTAAAAAGATTTTTGTAAAAAGTCATATTTTACCATTAACAGGAATAGTCAATTTACAGTAATGCTATAATTTGTATTAGTTGTAAGTCCTGTAGATGTATTTTGAGCTAATTTGGGAAATGGTATATTCTTAAAGGTCAAATATCCATTCTGTTTGCCTATCGAATCAGGTAACTTTTATCTAAATTATCACTTAAGCAATAGCTTGCAGTTAATGCAATTATTGCAACTAAAAATAGTCTAATTGTTCATTATTATTGATTGAAACATTTCTGATTTGAAAAAGAATTTTCTTCTTTGTAACTATTTTTCATAACGTCCCGAAAAGAGGTATTGCTCATTTCCGTTTTAAGGTCAATTTCGTTCTCATCCTCCAAATGTTCGAATCTAGGTGATAAATTAATTACTTCGCCAGTATCTCTTATTGTGTATTCGTAATGCAAGCTAGCAACTTTTTCAATTCTACCTGCCAGTTCTGTTCAATAAGTCTTGACATGTTTGTTCATTAAATGTGGAAGAGATGAAATGTGGAAGAGATGTTAGTTTTATTAGCGGTAAGATAAAACTTTCCTGTTTATTGCTCTTTACCATTGTTGTTCCGCCTTCAATTTCTAAAACAAAGAATTCTTTTCCTTCTTCTGTTTCTTTTTTTTAACCAATAATTCTTACCATTTTTTCTTATTTTTTTGAGTTAAACATTTTTTTTGACAAAGACTTTTACTGCTTTTAGACACACAGCTATCAACTTGTGTTATCTTATTTTGCTGGTAAAATTTGTTCTTTGTCTCTTATGTGTGGGGGGGTTGGAATTGTATCATTAATGGGGCATGGTTTACTGGGAAGTTTGAACTCTCGTTTTTTTTATTTTTATTTTCAGTTTTTTATTTTTAGTTAGTTATGTCAAAAAAAAATTATCTTTGGTAAGATATTTTCCCAAATTTTTTATGTCATCATTAAACTATATAGATTTATTTGCTGGTGCTGGAGGACTCTCAGAGGGATTTGTACGAGAAGGATTTTCGCCCATTGCCCACGTTGAATATGATAAAGCAGCATGTTTCACCTTGAAAACTCGTGTTGCCTATCACTATCTTAAGGAATCCAAAAAGGAAGAGATTTACTATTCCTATCTTAAAGGTGAAATAAACAGGTCTAAATTATATTCTTATATACCAGAGAATATTATCAATAGTGTTATTAATGCTGAAATAGGTAAAGACAATTCTGCTATTTTTAATTCAATAGATAATTCATTACAAGGCAAAGAAGTTGATTTGATAATTGGGGGGCCTCCATGTCAAGCCTATTCTCTCGTAGGTAGGGCACCTCTTAAACATAAAAAAGATGATGAGAGGACAAAGTTATATATACAATATGGACGTTTCTTAAAAAAGTATCAGCCTAAAGTATTTGTATTTGAAAATGTACCGGGCTTGTTATCTGCTGCTGATGGCTTATATTTTAAAAATCTTAAAAAGTACTACAAAAGCCTTGGTTATAAAGTTGATGCAAAGTTGCTTAATTCTTTTAATTTTGGAGTTGTTCAGCATCGTGTCCGTGTGATAATAATTGGATGGAAGAAAGAATTGAATTTTTCATATCCTGAATTTGAGTCAACGAAAGAAAAATTTTTCCGTGATGACATATTCCTTGATTTACCGGTAATTAAAACTGGAGAAAAAAGAATGGTTCAGAAATATGCAAAAGAGACTAATACATATCTACAGAATACAGCTATCAGAAATGGAATAGATTTTATAACTCATCACATTACAAGACCACATAATAAAAAAGATTTAAAAATATATAGACTGGCAATTAAACAGCTTGAAAAAGGGATTCGCCTTAAAAATGACCAAATACCTGAGGCTAACCGAACCCAAAAAAATGTAACTGATTTTCTTGATCGTTTTAAAGTTGTTGATGTGGAACCACATACTATGATTGCTCATATTGCCAAGGACGGGCATCATTTTATACATCCAGACCTTAAGCAATTAAGATCAATTTCTGTTAGAGAAGCTGCCAGAATACAGTCCTTCCCAGATAATTTTTATTTTGAAGGAATTAAAGAAAATCAACCCCGAACAGCTGCTTTCAAACAGATTGGAAATGCAGTACCTCCATTAGTGTCTGAAAGTATTGCAAAACATATTAAAGCAAAAATGCTAAATGAGTAGTAAAAAAATAACCTTTGAACCGCGTGCCAGATTGCTTCTCCAATTAGGAGATCAGTTAATCCGAAATGAGAGTATTGCATTTATGGAACTTATTAAAAACTCCTATGATGCCAATGCTTCTTTTGTTAAAGTTTACATGCGAAAAGTAAACAATAAAAAACTTGGAGAAATTGTTATTGAGGATGATGGGATAGGAATGAATATCGATATTATAACAAATATATGGATGCAACCTGGTAGTGACCATAAGTTAAAAATATTGGACTCTATTAAAAACAAATTGGATGAAAGAATGCCGATTGGAGAAAAAGGTATTGGAAGGTTTGGCGTACATAAATTAGGTTATGTAATTGAACTAACAAGTAAAATGCAAAACGGCAAAGAAGTTTATTTTAAAATTAACTGGCGGGATTTCGAAAAGGATGATTTGCTTAAAAATATAAAGGTAAATATTGTTGAAAGAGATGAACCAGAATACTTTGTTGATGGTATAACTGGAACACATATTGTTATAAGGGATTTAAAAGCAGAATGGAACAGAGGAACAGTTAGAGAATTATACAGGTCTGTGAACTCCTTAGGCTCTCCTTTTGATAGCCTTAATTCTTTTAAAGTTTACTTTTCTATAGATAATCAAGAGTGGTTAACAGGATTAATGTCTTTTAAACAAATTAGAGATAATGCTCTTTATTATGCTGAGGCGACAATTGAAAATAATAAAGTTTTAAAACTAGATTATGAATTTAAGCCATGGGATACAATGTCCAAAATTGAAAGTAGGAAAGTTACGCTTGAAAATATATTAATGGTTAAAGATGTTAAAGATGAGATTACAAAAAAAACAGTTCAGGAAGAAATAAACCTTTCAACAAATGATACTGCTATTGGAAAAATTAATTTTAAACTTTTAATTTTTGACCGTGAAAATAAAATTTTATCACTCGGAGTCTCGGATAAAAAAGGTTTTACAGGCTATCTTGATACTAATGGAGGAATTCGCGTTTTCAGAAGTGGAATTCGGGTATATGACTATGGTGAGCAGAGCAATGATTGGTTAGGACTGGATATGATGCGTATTAATCAGCCGGGGAAAACTATTAGTAATAATATAATCATTGGAGCAATTAATTTAGACAGAAGGACTAGTAAAAGTCTTGAAGAAAAGACAAATAGGGAAGGATTCGTTGAAGATGAAGCGTATTTCAAATTTAGGGATGCCATACGTTTTACTTTAGATAAAATTTTGACTCAACGAAATATTGATAAAGAAAAGATCCGAAAATTTTACAGCACATCCTCAGTTAGCCAGCCAGTAATTGGAAGTCTGGCAATTTTGCAGGATAAAATCATTGAAAAAGTACCAAAAAAAGACCAGGATGAACTTTTAACTTCTATCCGTACAATTGAAAATGATTACAAAATGATAAGTGATATATACATGCGAAGTTCAAGTGCTGGTTTAAGCTTGGGAATCATTATTCACGAAGTTATACATATGATAGCAGAGCTTGTTGCAGCAGTGAAGAAGAAGCCTGTCGACAACTACATTAATGAACTAATTAAATCATTGCAAAAAACTGTCAGTGATTATGCAGGAGTTATAAAACAAAGTCCAAAAAGTAAAGAGGATTTAATAGAAGTTATAGACCAGGCACTATCCAATATACAATATAGGATTAAAGCACACGAACTTGAAATTGTAAAACAGTATAAGAAAAGAGTTAATATCAATACTTCAGTAAGATGTTCTCGTAGTTTAATAATTAGTACAATTATAAATCTGACAGATAATTCAATATGGTGGCAAAATTATGCAAATGTTAAAACCAAAAAATTATTTGTTGATATTTTAGAAGAACCCGAAGGCTATACTTCTATTCTTATAGCTGACAATGGTCCTGGATTTACTATATCTCCCGAGGATGCAGTAAAACCATTTATTTCAGATAAACCAGGCGGAATGGGATTAGGACTTCATTTAGCTGATGAAGTTATGAGTAGTCAAAAAGGTCTTCTAATTTTCCCAGAGCCTGATGACTTTGAAATCCCTGAAGATTTTAAAAAGGGTGCTAAAATTTTACTTTCAATAAAAAAATAATTGATATGGCTAATTTTCAATTCCCTTCTGATGGTTCAGTTGTTATCATTGACGACGTTGTTGATGATGCATTGCCATTAATACAACTTTTATCTCAGAGAGGAATTGCAACCACCTACTATTCTGGAAGAAGTGATAATGATTTGCCTGAAATTCCTATTCAAAAAATCAGATACGCTTTTGTTGATATTCAATTATTTCCAGCCGGTGATGCTAATTCTTATGCTCAAAATATTAAAAGACTATTAGAGCGAATAATACCCATTAATAATGGGCCATATATATTAATGATATGGAGTACTGTTGAATGGATTCATGCAGATGCTGTAGAAGCATTGGTTTCAATGGATAACTTTGAACGGAGACCTACCGAAATTGTCAGACTTCAGAAAGCTTCTTACTTTATAACTGAAACAGATAACAGTGTCCGTGATCAATTGATTGAAGATATTAATGAAGATATGCAGGTAAGATTTACTGAGGAGGATGTTGAAGCGGTTAATAATTTTATAACGGATAAATTACCTCTTTATCAAAGTAAGAGACTTAAACCTAATGCTCTAAGTAATATTACTGACAAGCTTAACGAAAAATTAAAAGGAACAAATGCCTTTCATCTCTTTATATTATGGGAAAAGTTGGTAAATAAATCATCAGGAGATATTGTAAATAACTATTCAACTCTCCATCAAAAAAACAAATATTGGGAAGAGAATCTTAAACATAGTATTTATCGTATGGCTAAGGCTCAGTTAGGAATGACTGTTAATGAAGTATCAGAAAATGAGTTGCTGAAGAATGCTTTAAAAACTATGAATAGTACTTTTATTGATTCTTTAGAAAACAAGCTCTCAGTATTTGATAATATTTCCTCAACAATTAAAATTGACAAGGGCAATATTCTTTATTTGAAAGAAATTGCCGAAAATGAATATAAAATCAGGCTAAGAAACGGAAAGTACTCTTTGTTTATTAATGGAGCAAGGATGCCTCCAGGAACAACAAATGAAGCTGCCAATATTGAAACTTTAAAGAAATGGAGTAATGGTAATCAACAAATTTTGGCTAACATTACTTCTACAATAGATGAGTTTTTATCAATTACTCCAGAGATTAACACAAAATTACTATTTGATATACTACCTCCATCCTTTATACAGCCTGGAAATGTCTTTGAAAAAGATGTGCAAAATTGGAAAAGAAGGAGGAATTTACTTGGAGATTATTTTGGACGGGAAGCCGTATCAAAAAAAAATAATCAACAACAATTTGAAATTTCAAATGATGACTTAAGAAAAGTCATTTTTATAGAATTAGAGGTTACTCCCCTATGTGATTATGTTCAGAACAAGTGGAGAAAATCCAGATTAGTTTCTGGAGTACTCGTTCCTAAAGAATTAGAAAAAAAACTTCAAAAAAGCAATAGCCATTATTTATATGATGAGATTCCATTGGTAAAAATTAATGGACTATTATACAAACCTGTTATTGATTTTCGTCTTTTCAAATCAATAGATATAAAAAGAACACCTTTGGTTCAACCTCCTTTATTTAGGGTTAGAAGTGAACTTTTCGCAGATATATTATCCAGATTATCAAGTCATGCAAGTAGAGTGGGGATTGCTTATTTGGAATAATATATGAGAAATAATTGGACACGTGAAGAGCATATAGTTGCATTCAACCTTTATTGTAAAATACCTTTTATAAAAATAAATGCTAACTATCCACCCATAAAAGAACTTGCTCAGATAATTAAAAGAACTAATGGTTCTGTTGCTATGAAACTTGCAAATTTCGCAAGACTTGATCCAGTTCAACAGGCAAGAAATGTCTCAGGATTGTCCCAAGGCGCAAAAGGTGAAGAAGAGGTTTGGAATGAGTTTGCAGAAAGTTGGGAAGAATTAGCATGGCAAAGCGAATTAATATTAGCCAAATATAAAAACAAACCTGTTGAGCAGTCAGCTGAGATTACTTTATTAAATGTACCTGAAGGAAAAGAAAGAGAAGCAACTATTAAAGCAAGAGTTAATCAAGCATTCTTCAGAAAAACAGTTCTTGCATCTTATAACCAAAGGTGCTGCATTACTGGCATTACAATGCCTGAGTTGTTGATTGCAGGACATATAATGCCCTGGTCTCATAACGTTGATAATCGTGTAAACCCTTCTAATGGACTTTGTCTAAATGCCTTGCATGATTCAGCGTATGATAAAGGGTTAATATCCATAACCCCCGATTTTGAAATTAAACTTTCAGATAAATTGCTAAACAGTTTTAAGAAAGGTGAAACGGAATTATTTTTTTCTCCCTATGAAAATAAAAAAATAAGCTTGCCAAATAAATTTCTTCCACAAAAAGAATTTTTAGACTATCATATCAATACTATATTTCAGAAATAATACCCTCATAATTCACAACAACACTCAAAAGCATGGTTGCCATAAAAAGCACTTGTACGAAGTGCGAAAAGACCAAAAATTAATCTTGCAGTGCCACTCTTAGCTTTAGGCAAAATGCGTTCTGCAAATAGCATATAAGTAGATTCAGAAGCATGTAAACCATCTGAAGCAACTAAATGAGGATTGCTGGGTCGTAATTTCTCGCTTAAATGTATTAAATAATAAAGCCTGCAAGTTATTAATTTGCAGGCTTTTGCTTTTAACAGTAACAAAAACGGTTTAAAATTTAAATCGTTTTCTTTGGTACCTGCTTTTCGCAGTCAGTAGCAGGGTATTGCTAGAGAGTAGGAATCTTAAATCACATAACAAGAGTAGCTACAGCTCCCGATTTTAATAGTATGGATGTGTTTTTACTTCCTGCATGCACATCGATAGTCTTAACGTCATTTGATGTATTCTGAATAATGACAACCGTATTGCCTTCAGGGGTTTTGTAAGCTACATTTGGCACTTTTTCTATAATAGAGGACTGGACCCTAACAGAACCGGAGGGCACGAATTTAGAAGCATGTGCAATAATATAGTAAGCAGGTTCACGCGTTACGGTATCCCCTGTAATAGTAACTGCACCCAGACAGCTGGTACAACCTCCCCTGTCGGTATGTGGATTCTGATTCTCATCGGCAGCCAGGTTCCACTCCAGTACTGTTTTACACCAGTTATTTGGCGCACCAATAATAAGGTTCTCTATGTGCCAGCTGAGTTCTTTTGCAAAATCTCCGGGTGCGCCTACCCACTGCTCGGTGAAATAAAGATTCTTATCCGGGTGCGCTTCGTGTACTTTTGAGATTGCATCAACACTGCCTCCGTAAAGATGAAATGCGGATCCGTCTATATACTGTGCAGCTTCCTTATCATTAAGTATTGTAATAGGATAATCAGGCCTGTCAGCATTATGGTCGTAAATTATAATTTTTGTTTTAATGCTGTTTTTTTTGAATTCAGGGCCTAAATGATCGCGTACAAAAACTTTCTGGTCTTCGGCAACCATTAAAAGGCTTGGATTGTTGCCCGGATGTAGCGGCTCATTCTGGATTGTTAGCGCATCGATAACAATACCATTCTTTTTCATTTCCTGTACATACTTTACAAGATACTTCGCATAGGCTGGATAGTATTCAGTCTTAAGGCTTCCACCCCGGGTATCGCCGTTGGTTTTCATCCAAACAGGAGGAGACCAGGGAGAACCTAATATTTTTATGGAAGGATTTATTTTAAGAATCTGCTGCAGGACAGGAATAAGATAAAGCTTGTCATAGTTCAGGTCAAATTTCTCCATGTTTACATCAGTTTCCCCGTAAGGAAGGTCGTTATAAGAGAATATTTTTTCGTCAAGGTCACTTGCACCAACACTTATCCTGATATAACTTGATTGAAGGTCTTCAGGATTTGTACCGTAAATTTCCTGTAAAAATTTTGCCCTTGCAGGTGCACTCATTTTAGAGATGTGCATAGCACTACCACCGCTCAGTGTATATCCAAAACCATCCATCTCCTGATAAACAGTACTGGTGTTGATAGTAAGTTGTAAGTGGTCCTGCGAAAGTTTTGATGATGGTATTGTTTGCTTTTGCAACAATACAGATTTATCGGGCATGGTCAGCCATAATCCTGTCTGGGCAGATTTACTGCTCTTTGATGAACGACAGCTTGTCAGTATAACTGCAAGACCCATTGTGACTGCAATTAAGGATAATAATTTTTTGTTTTTTTTAAGCATAATAATCCTGTGGTGCAGTATGAGCTGCTTCCATGATTTTATTTGTAATTCATTTTAATTTAGGGCTTATTCCCACACAAAAGTTGCCACAGCAGTAGATTCAAGGCTGTAAACTATTTTCTTATCGTCTATTTTTACAGCAAATTTCCTAACCGCTTCCGACTCGTTAAGTACGACAAGTATTTTTGAACCGTCTGGATTTACAAATGCTACATTTTTTAATCCTTGAGAGCTATCAAATTCGGTAGAATTTACCCTTTTTGCCCCCGGCTTAATAAATTTTGCAAAGTGAGCCAGTGCATAGTATTCCACATTCTTAGTTACTGTTCCTGATGAATTTATGGTTACTACGCCACGGCAGTTGGTACAGCCGCCATTGGTTGGCCCATAATTAGTGTTCAGGGCAAGATTCCATAATAACACGTTTTTAGACCAGTTGCGTGTTGTACCTATAAAAATGTTGCCAATGTTCCATTTAAGGTTACTGGCAAAATCAGTACTCCATTCACCTCCGGATACTTCCGTAAAATACAAATTCTTGTCAGGAAAAGCTGCGTGTACCTGATTCATTGCGCTGACATCTCCGCCATAGGCATGAAAAGCAGAGCCATCTATGTATTGCGCCGCATTGGCATCCCCTAAAACAGTAAGTGGGTAGGAGGGTACGTCAAAGTTATGGTCGTAGGCAATAATTTTCGTATTTATTCCCGCTGCCTTAAATTTTGGGCCAAGGCTGTTTTTAATGAAATCAGCCTGATCAGGAGCAGTCATCTTCATTGTAGGATAACTGTTTATTTCGTGCAATGGTTCGTTTTGTGGCGTAATGGCGTCTATACGGATTCCATGTGCCGAATACGCATTAATATATTTAACAAGATAACTTCCGTATGCATCAAACCATTCCGGTTTTAGGCTTCCTCCGTTCATGCTTCCGCTGGTTTTCATCCATGCAGGGGCACTCCACGGGCTGCCCATTATTTTAATATTGGGTGAATATGTCAATGCCATTTTTAGTACAGGTATAACATCGGTTTCGTCCTGTGCGATAGAAAAACCATTAAGCGCAGGATCTGTACTTCCCTGAGGAAGATCGTTGTAGCTGAAATTGCTGACCGAAAAATCTGAGGCTCCAATAGTAAGTCGCAGATAACTAAGCCCTATACCTTCTGAAGCACTGAAAAGATCTTTAATTAGTGCTTCTTTTTGCACAGCTCCCATACTGTTGATAACAAGAGCAGAAGAACCTGTCAATGCGGCACCAAAACCTTCAATTTCCTGATACTTTTGTGAGAAATCAATAGAGATTGAAGGATCAGTGGTGGCATTACTATCATATATAGAAGCACCAGAAGACTGTTTGTTCAATAGCTTTGATTTTGCACCATTAGTTATCCATACCTGAGCATTACCTATTACGTTGCCAGTTTCTGCTACCGGTTGTGGCGGTCCCGGGTTTGTGGAATCATCCTGACTGCCTGAGCAGGAAAACAAAAATACAGCAAGACCTATGTAAACAAATGATTTCTTCATGGTAGTCTATTATAATTTATTGTGGGTAACCTAAAGTCTGTGCAAGGTTAGGGTTTCTGTTACGCTCTCTTTGAGGTATAGGAAGGAATACTTCATGATCCTCCATCTTATAGTTTACCGGGCTGCCAGATCTAAGATCGATATCCTGAACTGCATTCATGGTTTGCACGGCAACATCATTTCTTACAAGGTCATCCCAGCGTTGTGCTTCTTGTGCAAGTTCAAGTCTCCTTTCGTTAAGAATAGCTGTTTTCATAAGATTTTGAGACGCTCTTACATTAGCGGGAAGTAGGTCAAGATTAACCCTAAGCCTTATTTTATCAACTTCGTCTGCAGCAGCACCAGACTGGCCCAATGCGTTAAGCGCTTCGGCTTTTAGAAGAATAATATCCGCTAAACGAAGAAGGTAAACATGGTCGGAACTTTGCCATCCCATAGCATTTTTCCATTTATAAGCAAATGGAATAGAACTTCCTCCTGCATTTCCCCAATACTCATCAACCCAAGGTGCATTTTCAAAAAGAATGACAGCATTTTTACGTTCAACATCTCCTTCAGCATCATAGGCATTGACAAGATTATGGGATGGAGTGGTAAATTTTCTCCATGAATCCCCGCTTACAGATTGTGGAAGCTGCATTTGTGGAGCCCAGGAACCTTCATTACCTCCAAGATATTGTATCTCTAAAATAGATTCGCTATTGTTATAATGCGCTCCGTCAAAAAGATCAGAGTAGCTTCCTGCAAGTGTATAGCCAGCCGGGCTTGTTAGCACAAGATTGGCATATTTTACAACTTCATCCCAGTCAGCTGTTGGTTGCTGCGCAAAAGCCTTACTAAGCAATGCGTGAGCAGCACCTTTAGTTGCACGTGCTTTATTTACAGAAGCATCGCCACCATATGTATGAGGCAGCTTATCGGCTGCAAATTTCAGGTCAGCAACAATTTGTGCGTAAGTTTCCTCTTCAGTACTTCTGAACACATTTACTACCGCAGGGTCACCAGATTTTACACTTTCAAGCACTAATGGTACTCCGCCAAAAAGCCTAACTAAGCTAAAATAGTGGTAAGCTCTTAAAAAATAAGCTTCGCCGATTATCTGTTCCCTTCTTTGCTCAGTAAGCATTCTTTGTACATTTGGAGCCTGTTCAATAACCACGTTAGCTTTTGCTATGGCATTGTATATTGCTGACCATGCATTATATACCCTGTCGTTAGTAGTCTCTATATTTATCGCATCAATCTGGAAAATCATTGGGTTATCTCCACCAGCATAGTGATTATCAGAACGTACATCTGAAAATATTACATGATCCCATACATAATAATCATTACCCTGAAAAGACTCATAAACACCTGTTAAAGCAGCCTCAAGCTGATCTCCGGTTTCATAAGAATTTTGCGCCACGCCGTCAGAGATTGGCACTGTATCTAGATTTTCATCGCATGAAGCAAGCATTAGGACTGCCAGCAACAAAGCTGAAATAATTTTTTTATTTTTAAGAATTTTCATAATCATTTTTTTAAAGTGAAGCCCTTATACCAAATATAATATTTCTTGTTTGTGGATATGTACCGTAATCGATACCCATTACTGTATTACTGTTGCCTCCAAAGTTAACCTCGGGATCGAAACCTGAATAATCAGTAATTGTGAAAAGGTTCTCTCCGGTTGCATATAATTTAAGTGCGCTTAGACCAATCCTGTCCAGGATATTTTTAGATAAATCATATCCAATTGTTAGTGCTTTAAGTCTTAAATAAGAACCGTTTTCTATATAATGTGAAGATATTCTTGAGTTATCAGTACTTCCATTTGTAGTTACTTTCGGTACATTGGTAATGTCCCCGGGAGCTTGCCAGCGATCAAGCACAGCTGTCGTCTGGTTTCTTGCATCAATCATACTCTCGGTATCAAAACGTGAAGCATTTAAGATGTCATTACCCTGAGTACCCTGAAAGAAAATATTTAGGCTGATATTTTTATAGCTTATGTTGTTTGTGAAGCCATAGATAAAATCGGGATTCGCATTTCCTATTATTCTTTTATCATTCTCAGTAGGAGCAAAAGTTGAACCTCCATCAGCGTCGATATAGTATACGTTACCGGTAGCGGGATCTACGCCGCCCCACTGATATCCAAAAAATCTGCCTAATGGCTGGCCTTCCTCTATAAGAACTGCATCACCTCTTGAAGCAACACCACCTGCATTGATTTCCTGGTTAACAAGGTTGGTAACCTCATTTCGGTTGAAAGAAATATTAAAGTCTGTACTCCATTTAATATTATCACGATCAAAGTTTACAGTTGTAAGTTGGAACTCTAAACCTTTGTTTACAAGTTCACCGGCATTTCTGGTAATATCTGGAAATCCAGAAGTTCTTGGAAGCGGGACATTTAGCAACAGGTCATTACTTGTTTTTTTGTAAGCATCTGCACTAAAACGCACTCTGTTGTTGAAAAGAGCAATATCAATACCAATGTTAAGCTGCTCTGAAGCTTCCCATTTAAGGTCACTATTCTGAATAGAGGCAGGATAATTGCCCGGTAATATACCTCCGCCAATCGGATAATTTGATCCTGGCGTGATTCTTTGGTACCATGCATAATTACCTATGTTGTCGTTACCTGCAAGTCCCCATCCGGCTCTAAGCTTAAGTTCGTTGATAGATTCTATATTGCTAAAGAATTCTTCATTAGATATTCTCCATCCTGCAGAAACTGAAGGGAAATAACCCCATTTATTATTAGGGCCAAAAGCACTTGAACCATCAGCCCTGAAGTTGGCCGTTAATAAGTATTTATCAGCAAAAGAGTAATTGACTCTCGAAATAAAGGAAGAGTTGTATTTTTCGTCTTTTCTTGCAGTTGCAGTTGCAATTGTTGCCCCTGCATTTGGTGTAGTTACACCATCCCCTGCAAATCCTCTTGTTTCAATATCGGCATTTTCCCATAATGATTTTTGATATACGGTACCCGCAAGTGCCTCAATCGAATGTCTGCCTGTTGTAAGCTTATAGTTTAATGTATTTTCATACATCTGGTAATTGTAGCGACTTGTATTGTAACGGCTGATACCTTTCATGGCTCTCCCGTAGCTTGTTTTGTACGGATCAAGGAAATAATCATAAGCAGTATTGTTATGGTCAACATTAAGAGCTGTTCTGAAAGTAAGTCCCTTAAGAAGTTTAAATTCAGCATAAATATTACCAAAAACGCGTTGATTTCTATATTGTCTTTGCGCCCCGTCAGTATTAGAATACGGATTTTCCCAATTTTGGAAAGGGTTGCTTGTAAAGGTTCCATCCTCATTATAGATGCCAATATTTTGAGGTGTATTTAGAACCCCAAGTATTACACCTCCGCTTCCAACTCCTGAATTATCGGTAACATCAACGTCGGTATAGTCAACATAATTAAAGTTTGTTCCAATTTTCAGCCAATTAGTAACTTCCTGTGAAAAATTGACTTTAAATGTCTTTCTGTCCATTTCAGAACTTCTCACAGCACCTTCCTGACTTACAGCACCACCAGATATATAATAAGATGTTTTGTTGCTTTTTCCTGAAAGTGAAACTTGGTGGCTATTAGAGAATCCTGTTCTGAATATTTCATCCTGCCAGTTTGTATTGTTATTGTAAAGATTCCAGTCAGTATTCAGGCCTCTGTCTTCCTGAAGGTCTCGGTACTGATCCCTGTCAAGTACATCGATTTTTTTCCAAACAGTCTGGAAGCCTACATAAGTTTCATAAGTAAGGAGCGGTTTGTCCGTTTTTCCTTGTTTTGTAGTTATGATAACAACTCCATTACTACCCTGAGAACCATAAATTGCAGCAGAAGAAGCATCTTTAAGAATGGACATATTCTCGATATCTGCAGGGTTTAAAGCCCGTGTATCCGATGTTATTACTCCATCAATAACATAAATAGGATCGCTGCCTGCAGAGATTGAAGATGTACCGCGTATTCTTACGCTAAATCCTCCGTTTGGCTTTCCGCTGTTTGAGGTTACCTGTACACCCGCAGTCTGTCCCTGTAAAAGACTTGAAACCTGGCTGTTGGAGCGGTTTTGAAATTTCTTGCCATCTACAACTGCTACAGCACCTGTAATGTTTTGTTTTTTCTGGGCTCCATAACCTACTACTACAATTTCCTGGAGCATCTGTGCGTCTTCTTTAAGGCTTACTTTCATATTTGATGAAGCCATTACCTCCTGAGAGGCATAACCTAAGAAGGAAAAAACCAGGATATCACCAGGTTTTGCATTAATGGTAAAATCACCATCAAAGCCGGTAGATGCACTGGTCATAGAACCCTTTAAGAGGACATTTACTCCCGGCAGGTTCATGCCTGTGCCTGCGTCGCTGACATTTCCTTTTACCTGGGCAAAAGCAGCTGCTGTAAAGCACAGTAACATTAAATTTAAATAATTTTTAAATCGCATAAGAATGTTGAATTAAGGTTAGATCGATAGTTTAAATATTGAAAACCATACTGTTTGATCAATTTTGCTTTACTGTTTAAAGATACTTTTGTATGAGAAAATTGAAAAAACGAAAATCGTTTTCGGTTCAAATTTTGATTTTGCCAAATTATTATTATGAAATTTAACAATTAAAAAACATCATACACTTTGCATACTCCTATGTAAAAAACGTACTCTCATATAATTACTTTTTTTTTATAATAAATTGTTCTATAACTAGATATGATTTAAAAAAATGAGTAGTTTTGTTCAATAGTAACCGTGTGAAAATAGTTTATTTAACAAAATTTAATCGTTTTCACTCCCTTTTAATTAAGATCTCTTTAATAAAGATTTAACAATCAGCATGAAAAAAAGCTTTATCTATATTTTCTCACTACTTTTTTTGCATAATTACTTGTTGGCTCAAACTTTACAGCCAAATTATTTAAAGCTTTCAGGAAAACTGACCCAATATAGTCGAAATGATTTCAATGCGGATGCTCAATTTTGGGCAGTATGCATAGCCAAAGACGGCACTGTTTTTTTTGGGAATAATGATGGGATACTTATATTTGACGGGGAACACTGGCAAAAGCTGGCTTTCCTAAATAATTCATCAGTAAGAAGTCTTGAAATTGATTCTAAAGGGATAATCTATGCTGGCGGATATAACGAGATAGGTACACTTCAGAAAAACAAGAACGGACGCTACTTCTATAAATCCCTTATCGAAGATTTAGAGCTGCAAGACAAAAATTTAGAAAATATCTGGGATATAAAAGCTATCGGTTCCAGAGTGTTTTGTCGCTCTTTTAATGAACTTATAATAATTGCAAATAAAACTTCCACACGCATTCCGGCAAATACATCGTTTATTTATTCAAATCTTATAGGCGAAGATTATTATTTTCAGGATTCTAATTATGGATTGCTTAAGATGGGGCCACAAGACAAAGAACCTCTTCTAGCTTTTGCACGGGAACAATATAATAACGAGGAAATTGTCTCTATTTTACCAGGTAATTCGCGTGGTTCGATAATGATCATTACAAAGCACGGTAGTATTTATCAAGGTAGTACCGGATCGGGTAAGCTTCAGCTGCTTAACAATATTTTCAGCAAACGCCAGCATGATTATGTTTCTTCAGTAATAAAATATCCCAATGGACATCTCTTTATTGGTACACTGAGTTCCAAAATTATCACAACCAACAGCAGAGGTGAAGTCATAGACAGCCCCGCGCTTTTTCAAAATCTTCAGCAGGCAGTTATACACAGGCTGCACCTGGCAGATGACGGCAATATTTGGGTGCTGCAAAATAATGGTATTACTTATGTCGATTTTATGTCGCCCTATACGTATCTCTTCAACAAGGCGTCTGTTTACGATGCACTTGTTTTTAAAAATCAAATTCATATTACAACGAATCAGGGAGTTTATTATTCCTACTTTGACAACAAAAATTTGTTGTCAGGATATGATTTTAAAAGGGTGCCCAACTTGCATGGACAGGCATGGTCGATACGTCAGTTGGAGGGAGACATAATTGTCAGTCATGACAGCGGGCTCTTCAGGATCGAGAAGGGTAATGCTGTAAAAATAGGAGACGTTACCGGTTTTTGGAAAGTAACCCCCATAAAAAACCGGCCTCATTTTTATCTGGCTTCCCATTACAACGGGCTGTACCTGCTTGAGAAAAAAGGAGGACGATGGATTCTGCACGAAAAGCTGACTGGCTTTGATGAATCTGCGAGGGATATTATGCCTGCTGACGATCCCTACAGTTATTGGGTTTGCCACGGATATAAGGGAGTATTCAGGATACGTATTAACCCTTCTTACACACGTGTGAGTTCGGTTGATCATTACACTAATAAAAACGGGCTTCAATCTTCTTTCAATGTAAATGTGACTCGTTGGAATAATGAGATTGTTTTTACCACTAATACAGGTGTTTACCGTTTTGACCAAACAAAGAATAGGTTTGTTGCCCATGCCAAGCTGAATTCAATTCTGGATCCAATGAAAAATACACGTAAACTCATCCAGTCTGGAGACAAAACGTGGTTTGTGCAGGATGATGAGGCTGGATACTTTTATACTGGCACGAAAAAACCCGAATTGCATAAAGACCTTTTTCTGAACCTTAAGGGAAGTTTTAATCGGGGCATGGAAAGTATTACCAACCTTTCTGGCAATCATGTGCTCTTTGGTACAACCAATGGGTTATTTTTATACACCATTGCAACTCCAGGCTCAAGTGCCGGGGTAAATACAACAATAACGCAAATATTATACTCTCAGGATCAGGTAATGAGCCTTCTTCCGCTTGACAACAAAAAAAACGACCCTGAAGTGCTGCCCAATCAGACTGATATACTTCGTTTTGAGTTCGCTGTTCCAAAAATGACACACGGCACAGAAGTACAATACAGTTATATGTTAGAAAATGTAGACAATTACTGGTCTCCATGGCAAAAGATACCTTATAAGGAATATACCCATTTAAGACCCGGAAGCTATACTTTTAAAGTACGCAGCCAAAACACGACTGGACTTAAAGGTCATGAAGCTTCCTATCATTTTATCATCCTGCCCAAATGGTATCAGACTAATGTTGCATACATATTATACGTCATCATGGCCATATTGCTTATTATGATGATGGTAAGATTTGTTAAGCGAAGAACTGAAATTAAGCATCAGAAAGCAAAAACTGAGGCCTTAAAGGCTAAAAAACTTCTGGAACTTGAGTTGGAGCAGCTAAGATTGCTGCGGGATAAAGAACAGATAAACAAAGACCGCACAATACTGCAGGAAGAAGTGCTTAACAACAGCAAGGAACTGGCCAACTATACAATGCTCCTCATCAAGAAAAAAGATATCTTTAATGAGTTAACTACTGACCTAAAAGAACTCAAGGATTATGTTAAAAATGACGATTCAAGGAAGAAGATTCTGCAAATCTTTCAAAAACTTAACAGTCATAAAATTGGGGAGGAATACCTTGAGGTTTTTGACGTGAATTTCGAAAAGGTGCACCACAACTTCTTTGAGGAACTCAAAAAACTTAACCCAACCCTTACCAAAAGAGAGCTTAGACTCTGTGCGTTTGTAAAGATGAATCTTGCCAACAAAGAGATATCTCCTTTGCTTAATATTTCGCTTCGAGGAGTAGAGAATGCTCGTTACCGCATCAGGAAGAAGCTCGAAGTTGCCCATGAAGATAACTTTGTCATTTTTTTGGAAAACATAGCCAAAGAAGCAGATACGTTATCATAACTAAGAAATGACTGTTTCTCGTCTTAGTTAGGACCGGAAGATGTATGTGAGGTTTCAATAGCATTTTTTTAATCCTGCAACGACACTTTAGCTTTAGGTAAAATACGCTCCACAAACAACATATAAGCAGATTCAGAAGGATGTAAGCCATCAGGAGCGACTAAATTAGGATTGCTGAGTCCTTGTTTGGTAATATCAGTAATGCCAACAAAAACGATGTCATTTACTTTGCAGTAATTCTCGGCAAAGGCATTGTATTGGTTTATTTCAGTGGATATTTTTGCCCTTTGGGTTTCACTTAAGTTTTTTGCAAAAGAAGTGTATGCATAATCAGGAATAGAAACTACAATAACATTTTTTTTATCGCCTTTGGCCAGCGAAATTGCTTTTGTTGTTAACTCAGGAAACTCTTTTTCATACAGCGAAAAATCCCTGCCTTGATATTGGTTGTTGACGCCAATTAATAAAGTTACCAAATCATAATTTGATTCGGGTTTTTGGGAATTTATTGCTGAAATTAAATTTGTTGTTGTCCAGCCTGTTGTAGCAATTACTTTTAATGAAAAGTTGGTTTGCGTATAAAAATTTTTTAAACTCGTTTTAAGCTGTTCAGGAAATCTGCAGGTTTCGCATACACTTTGCCCAATAGTATAACTGTCGCCTAATGCTAAATAATTTATCGATTTAGCAATTGGTCCGGTTGGAACTTCCGGATTCGGAACTGTTGTTGGAGGAATAACTGGCTCAGGTGTAACTGCCATTTCTGAAGGTGTTTCTTCAGTACTGCAGCTCAAAAGCAATATTGAAACTAAAACGATAACTATTTGTTTGAACTGTGGTTTCATAATTTGAATAAATTAGATTTTGCATCATTTCTAAACAAATAGTTACGTTAAAAAAGTAATTATGGTTTTAAACCATTTCGGCTTTCATCGCAATTTCTTCTTCAATGGCATTCCAAAGACCTATACGTTTTTCTAAGGCAAGAATCGAAATTTCTTCAACATCTGACCATTTTTGAGCATCGTCTTCGCATAAATCCGTAATCATTTGCATCGCCATTGGTCCGTGCTCATCTGCATCAAGTTCAATATGTCTTTCAAAATAATACAGCAATTTGCTTAAATCAGTTTCAGGTAGGTTTTTTTGAAAGTTTTTCAGGATTTCAGTAAACATATCCGGAATTAAATCTTCTCTTCCAAAGGTAAACGCAGCAGCAATCTCATGTGGTTTCCCTTGTTCAATAACTCGAAAGGTGAAATCCAAAAATGATTTAATATCCGAATGCAATGAACTTTGTTTTATGGCAACAAAAATATTATGCAGCGAATTTACTTCAGATAAAAATTTGTTGATTCCTGTGGTATCTGCACCACAATCTTCCATTGCCTCCAGATACATTTCGTAATGACTTTGTCTTCTTCCGTCAATAGTCAGATCCGTTTCTTCGGCAAGAACAATTTCGTTGATTAAATATCTGGTTTCAGGATTTTTTGTTGGAAACCAAGGTGTAGTGGTACAGGTAAGCTTAGCCTGCAAAGCCTTCAATAATGACATAAAATCCCAGACAGCAAAAACATGACTTTCTAAAAAACGGTGTAAGTCATCAATGCTTTGAATTTTATTGTACAAAGAATGTTGCAAAAGCACATCCTTTTGAGGCTGAATGCGATTGTTGATGGTTTCAATATTCATAAAGGTGGTATTTTTGGTAAATATAAAAAAGCTTCCCGATTAGAAGAAGCTTTTTGTATTGATTTTCAATATATTTTGATAGAGCGTTATTATTTGAATGCTGAAATTCCGGTGACATCCATTCCGGTTATCAATAAGTGAATATCGTGAGTGCCTTCATAAGTGATCACACTTTCAAGGTTCATCATATGTCGCATGATAGAATATTCACCTGTAATTCCCATTCCGCCTAACATTTGTCGGGCTTCTCGTGCGATGTGAATAGCCATGTCAACATTATTACGTTTTGCCATAGAGATTTTTGCAGTTGTTGCTTTTCCTTCGTTTCTTAAAACGCCCAAACGCCAGGTCAATAATTGTGCTTTCGTTATTTCGGTAATCATTTCGGCTAATTTCTTTTGCTGCAACTGAGTTCCTCCAATAGGTTTACCAAACTGAATTCTTTCTTTAGCATATCGTAAAGCCGTATCGTAACAATCCATTGCAGCACCAATGGCTCCCCAGGCAATTCCGTAACGAGCCGAGTCCAAACAGCCAAGCGGTGCGCCCAATCCGGATTTATTTGGTAACAGATTTTCTTTAGGAACTTTTACATTGTCAAAAATTAATTCACCTGTTGATGATGCACGAAGCGACCATTTATTATGTGTTTCCGGAGTTGTAAAACCCTCCATACCGCGTTCTACAATTAATCCGTGAATTCTTCCTGATTCATCTTTGGCCCAAACTATAGCAATATCTGCAAATGGGGCGTTTGAAATCCACATTTTGGCACCATTCAAAAGATAATGATCTCCCATATCTTTAAAATTGGTAATCATGCTGCCCGGATCAGAGCCGTGGTCAGGTTCAGTTAATCCAAAACAGCCCATAAATTCTCCTGTAGCCAATTTTGGCAGATATTTCATTCTTTGTTCTTCGTTCCCGTATTTCCAAATAGGATACATGACTAAAGATGATTGTACAGATGAGGTAGATCTAACACCGGAATCTCCACGCTCAATTTCCTGCATGATCAGACCGTATGAAATTTGGTCTAATCCTGCTCCGCCATATTCTACAGGAATATAAGGGCCGAAACCGCCAATTTCTCCAAGACCTTTTATGATTTGCTTTGGAAATTCGGCCTTTTGAGCATATTCTTCAATGATAGGAGAAACTTCTCTTTTTACCCACGCACGTGCCGATTCACGAACCAATTTGTGTTCTTCTGTCAACAAATCGTCTAAATTGTAATAATCTGGAGCTTGAAATAGGTCTGGTTTCATTTTAAGTCGTTTTACAAAACAAATTTACGCAATAAAAATATAACAAAACAAAGTAATTTTGTTATATTTTTATAATGGTTTATTCAGAAATAAGGGGTTTAATTTTGCTTATTTATAGTTAAAATTATTGCTTTTGGTTAGAACCTGTTTAAAATTCAGAGATAAAATTTTATAGCTTAAATTCAATTTGTGTTTTGACTGTTTAACTAGTTTTTTTGAGAGGGTTTTAAATCCAAAAAAATTACCTGTCAAATCAAATTTAAAACTTTAAGAGTCTTATAGAAGTTAAAAAAGGCATTCAAAAATTAAAATTTGTAAGAATTAATTACCCATAGAGTATTTTCCTGGTTATTTTTTCTATTTAGTGAGTACAAACTTATGAAGTTGTCCTCTAATTAATATAGAGAGTCAAAACTTAATAATCTATGGATGTCTTTATTGAAATAAACTTAAGATCTAAGAGCCTGTTTAAAATTTAGAAATAAAATTAATTTGTTTTTTTGACTGTTTTTACTAGGATTTTAAGGATTTGGAATTCAAAAAAAACATCTGTCAAAATCAAATTTAAAAATTTTAAACAGGCTTTATATTTACAAAATATTCTCATTATTTAATAGTAAATACTATTGTGCCAAATATTGAGATAAGAATTATAAAAACTATTATTAATTAAATTTAAAGCCAATGAAATTAGAAAGTTTAAAACTAGAGAAGTTTAAAGACAGCATCTTAAAAAGAGAACAAATGTTTATGTTAAATGGAGGAGGTATTGGATCCAGCGGCGGAACTGTTACTGGCCCTCATGGACCTTCAGGTGAGAGAATGACATACGATTATGGATATGATTCTCATAGAGATGGAATTCTTACGTATCATAATCGAAGTAATGTAAGACCTCCAATACCAACTGTATTTGTCCCTAGCAGTAGATGATGATTTCTTAACCTAAATAATCACTAAATAGGTCATTTTTCAAGTTTGGATTTGTTAAACACAATTCAAACTTGTTTAAATGGTTTAACTATTTTTTAATTTAACAATTATTTTGAAAAGAGTTACAATTGCCCTAATTTTTTTAACAAACCTCCTTTTTGTCAACGTAGTATTAGGACAAAATAAGGTAAAATATACAATCTTCCATCAAAACGATTTTGAAAAAAATAAAGTGTTTGATAAAATATACAATTTATGGAAGCAGAAGGACAATTGGTTTTCAAATTCAAAAGATAGCCTATCTTATTTTGTTGATGACAGGAACTACAAGGGAATTGTTAATTATGGAGTAGCATTTCGAAGTAAGGGTTATAAAAATTTCCATTTTATTGAAAACTTATCTATGTGCTTTTTAAAAGTCGAAATAACGAAGTGTGATTATAACACTAAAAGCAATGTGGTAAATATAGAAGGTTTTGTCAGTGGAAATGACGATTGGGGTTGGAATGTATTCATTAAAAAGAAAAAAGAAAAAAAATATATCGATATATTTCTTGGTGAAAAAACAGATACTTTAAAAGTATGTTACTTGGGTAAAATTGTAAACAGAGATAGTGTTGAAGTAAAACTCAATAATAAAGACACGGATGAATTTGCTATTATGGATAGATTTCCTGCTTTTTATTTTAAAAAATATTCTCACCACAAAACAATTTTAGGGAAGAGACTGCCATTTAGAATAAGCGGAGAGGTTACCAAAAATACACTTCTAGCTTTTGGTTCAGGTACAAGTTATTCTGAGATCTTCGATTTGGGATCAATGATTTGGGATCCGGATAAAAATCAACGAAAAAAAGTAAGACGAAAAGAAGAACTTGCCTGCATGCCTTTAATCAGTAATAATAAGCTGATAGCAGATACTGAAAAGGAAAAAGCACAAAAACAGGAAATCACTTATTATACTTATACACAAAATGCTGAGAATTATATTCTGGCAAGGCAGTATGCGAAAGCAAAAGAGCAGTACAATTTGCTTGTTCAAAATTATCCACTTGTATTTGCGCGAGATATCCATAATGCTGTCCGTTCCGCCATTTTATCAAGAGATTATACAAATGCCTTTTGGTGGGGCGAAAAATTGGCCTTAAAAGGTATTGAACTGCCATATTTCAATTCTAAAATTTTTGCCGGTCTGCGAAAAAATCCGGAATGGAAAAACTTTAGCATTAAATATGACTCAATATCTAAAGCAGTAAAAGTAAACTGGAATATTCAATTGAAGAAAGAATTAGATGATCTACTTCATGAAGACCAGACTGTTTATGGTGTGGAAAACCGAAAAAGCCCAAAAGTGTTATATGAAACTACGGAAAGAGTAACAGATAAATTGATTGACTTGTTAAAAAGGGAAGGCTTTCCTTCTGAAGAAAAAATAGGCAGTCTTGTTATTAAAGATACTGTATTAATTTCTTTTCCGGATTTTAATGTTTTAATCCTACATGCAATACAAAAAGCACCTAAAAATCTAAAAGTTTTAAACGATCTTCTTGATAAAAGCAGTAATAATTTAGAGTATGATCAAAAAAGGAACTTTAATAATATTTTAGGATTTAACTCATGTTTTCGTATTTATAAAGGTAATTTATACAATTCTAAAGCATGTTCACAAAATAACAGCCTAGAGGTTAGAAAAATAAGTTTCAAATTTAATAATCCTAATAGTTTTATTATGGATTATGGTAATTATGTGATCGAGGCAGATGATTCTAAAGATCCAAAAGCGGTAGACAACTATTATAGAGAAAATTATAATTTAATTATGAAACTAACGGATGACTGGGAGTTTTATGAAAAATATTAGTTTTATGATTTTGATTTATAGTAAAGATGTAGATGATTTTGTAAATGATGTAATTGATTGTTTAGATCAGGATTTTATAAGAATAGGAGAATCAGATAAAGTTACGATTGATGGCATGAATTTTAGTAATGAAAGTAGTTCTTACATTTTAAAAACACCATATTTAGAAAATATAGAATTAGAAGAAATTAAAAGTGTTTGGTTTAATGGTGGATGCATTAATTCGGGGGAGAGTGATTATGAAGATAAATGTTATGAAGTTCTAAATGATGCTTTTGTTTTACAAAAGCCAGTAAAAAAAATAGGAAGAAGAATTGCAGATTTTGAAACTAATCGCCTTGATATCATGCTGGAAGCAAAAGTGCAAGGACTAAAAATTCCCCATACCCTGATTACCGGAAGCAAAGAAAAACTAAAAAACTTCTATAATGTTTATACTCATAAAAACGGTATAATTTCCAAAAGAATACTAGATACGCTCTATTATCAGGATGAAGAATTTTTATATAATTTTAATGTAACTTTTCAAATAACTTCTGAAATTCTGGACAAAACGCCTAATGAATTTACAATTTCATTTTTTCAGGAAAGAATCATAGCCGATTTTGAAATTAGAGTAATTTACATTGATGGTTGTTTTTATTCCATAGCAATTCACAATTTTGATAATTCTATAGATATCAGAACTAAATTTATAGAAATGGATAATTTAAGAATGATTCCTTTTAAATTGCCGGCGGACATTGAAGAAAAACTTGAAAAAGTTTTTAAAATTTTTAATCTTAATTATGGTTCGGTTGATCTTATGTACTGTAACGATGAATACTATTTTCTTGAAATAAATCCAACAGGACAAATAAGCTTTGTCAATAATGCCTGCAATTATTACATAGAAAATAAATTCGCTGATATTTTAAAAAATGGAAAATAAAAAACCCATCAATATTTTTAATGGTTTGAAATCAAAAGTTGATAGAGAAAGTCAAGTTCAAATTAAGCATAAAAGTACTCTGATTAAGATTCAATCGTATCAAAATTCTAAGAATATCTCTAAACCTTTTGTCAAACCTATTTCTAAAATAATCTAATTTGAAACAATCAGCCTTTATTCTTTTTGCAGACTGTATTCCTACAAAAGGATTTAACAGGAGTATTATTTGTGATACAAAAAACAACAATTATGTCTTCATACCCAATGGATTATATGATATTTTAGAAATGTATAATGGTAAAACCATTGAAGAGATAAAGAATGATTTTGAACATCAATATGATGAGATAATTGATGAATATTTTGATTTTTTAATCCAAAATAAATTTATTTTTTTTAATTCAAATCCACATTTATTTCCTAAAATAGCTACTGAGTGGAATTCCCCTTCCTTAATAACAAATATTATTATAGATTATGACGAAATAATGCATGATTTTAAGGCTTTAATACCACAATTTGAAGTATTAAAATGTTCCTACATTCAATTGCGATTTTATAAAAACATTAGTATTGCTTATATAAAGAGCATTGCAGAAACCTTAAAGAAAGAAAAATCCAGAATTGTTTCAATCGATTTTATAATTCCTTATTATGAAAGTTTCAATTTAGAAGAAGTAAACGATATACTATCTGAAAACAACAGGATACATTCGATTATTCTTTTTAATTCGCCTCATGATAAAAGCTATGAACCCTTAAGGCAGAAAATGGGATATGTCATGTTGGTAAAAAGAAATATAGTTAATGAAAAACATTGCGGAATAATCAATGAAGAATATTTCTATTCAAACATTAAACTTTTTAGCGAATCTCAACATCACAACACTTGTTTGAACAAAAAAATTTCGATAGACAAAGTTGGTGACATAAAAAATTGTCCCTCAATGCCTGTGAGTTTTGGTAATATAAAAGACATAACATTAGAAAAAGCATTAAATCAAGGAGATTTTAAAAAATACTGGAATATTACAAAAGATGAAATAATTGTTTGTAAAGATTGTGAGTTTCGACATATTTGTACAGATTGCCGTGCTTACATAGAAGATAATGATAATATTAATTCTAAACCATTAAAATGTGGCTACGATCCGTATACTAATGAATGGTCGGAATGGAGTAAAAATCCCTTAAAGCAAAAAGGAATTGATTATTATAGTATGAGAGAACTAATAAAATATAATACTTAAAATTTTTCCCCAATTACAAACAGGCAGATTATAAAGTGTGGTCCTACCTGTTTAAAAATAATTGCTAAGCAATACGATAAACTATCCATATTCAGGAGTTAAGAGATAGTAGCGAAACACCTCGTGAAGGTAGTAATTTGTTTTTTTTTTAAGCGATGCCGCAGAAAAAATTGGTTTTAGATCATTAGGAGTAAAGCTAGATGTAAAAAGATTAAAAGAAGCGCCTTTGCCATGTATTTTGCATTGGAATAAAAATCATTACGTAGTACTTTATAAAATCAAAAAGAATTTATTACATTTCAGATCCGGACTTTGGTTTAATAGAAATATAATGAAAAAGATTTTCTTAAGTTTTGTATAGGAAATAATGCAGATGATTCGACTCAGGACGGAAACACATCAGGGAGTTGAATTATACTTTAAAATCGTCCGTTAGAGGAGTTATTACTTTTTTACAGGCTTGGACAGAAATCAAACTAATAACAGAGGAGATAATGTGTTTTCAATAATACCCGATTCGAAAAATGGTTTTGTTGACAAGGTAAAAACACCGGCACTAAATTCTGGAAAAATAAAAGTAGTTCAAAAGTGAATATTGGCCTCGCAAATTTCCTGTTATAAAATTTGGAGGTTTATCTGGTAGAATTCAAAATATTTCTTTAGTTCCTGACAAAGATGGAAATTTATTACTGGATGTTGCTCTTCCAAACGGATTGAAAACATCTTATAAAAAACAAATTATTTCAGCAGGAAATGAAAGGAAGTGCCGAAAATTGTAACTGACGATTTACATTTACTGGAGAGAATTCTATATCAGTTTAAAAGTATTTTTTTTAACAAGTTTAAAGCAAACTATTTAACCAACCAAAAATTATTTTACAATGAAAAAAACCTTACTAATTATTCTTGTTTTATTATTTCAAAATTCATTTTCGAAACCAATAACCGAAACCCAAAAACTCGCTGCAACATGCAAAATTTGGGGATTTTTAAAATATTATCATCCTAATGTTGCCGATGGAAGTAAAAACTGGGATGAACAATTATTTCAGGTTTTACCAAAAGTAGAACAGGCAAAATCAGCAGAAGAATTTTCTTTAGTAATAGAAAACTGGATGGTTTCACTAGGTGAAGTAAAAGCTTATAAAGCTGCTGAGACAGTTAAAAAAGAAAATATTTTTGATAAAAATTTTAATCTCTCGTGGGTATTAAAAAATGAATTATTCACTAAATCACTTTCTAAAAAGCTGAAATTTATTGAAGAAAACAGAATTCAGGGCAAGCAATTTTACTACACCTCAGACCCTTATATAAAAGTTCAAAACGAAATTAAATATCCTGATTTTAAATGGACTGATAAGAATTTGCGTCTTTTGGCTCTTTTTCGTTATTGGAATCAAATAGAATATTTTTTTCCATATAAATATAAAATGGATGAAAACTGGGATGCTGTTTTAATACAAATGATGCCAAAATTTATAACTGCTGAATCTGAGATGGATTTTGTTTTAGCAATGCGTGAAATTTCAATAAAATTAAATGACACCCATTCTTCTACTTCATCATTTAAGTTATATGATTATTTTGGTGATAAATTTGTCTCTTTTGATGTTGCATTTATTGATAATAAAGCTGTTGTTGTCAAGTTTAAGAATGATTCGCTGTCTAAAAATGACGATATTAGAATAGGAGATGTGATTACTAAAGTGGATGGGAAAACGGTTGAAGATTTAATGAATGAAAAGCAGAAATATGTAGAAGGATCAAACAAACCTGCAATTTTAAAAAATATTTATTGGGCCGTTTTTAATGGAAAAACAGAATCAATCGAGATTGAATTTAGTCGCAACAATAATAGTTCACTTAAAACAATTAAACGCTATAAATATCAAAATTTAAATATCCAATTTAAGAACGAAGAGAAGTGGAGACTTTTAGAGGATAATATTGGATATATTGATGTTGAATCAATAAAAGTAGATGAACTTCCGGATGTTATGGCGCAATTTAAAAACACAAAAGCTATAGTTTTTGATGCGAGAAAATATCCGCAGGAAGATAATATTGAAGAAAGTATAGCTTCTTATATATACCCTGAAGAAAAAGCGTACGCAAAATTTATTGATGCAGATTTAACATATCCAGGCCGATATATTTGGAGAGAAGATCAAAAAACGGGAAGAACAAATCCGGAATACTATAAAGGAAAAGTGATTATTCTAGAAAATGAGTTTACTCAAAGTCACGGAGAACATTTGGTAATGTGTTTACAAGCGGCACCAAATGCTACAATTATTGGTAGCCAGACAGCGGGTGCTGATGGTGGAATTTGCTCATATGAAATTATAAAGGGTTTCAATACGATTTTTACTGGATTTGGTATTTTTTATCCAAATAAAAAAGAAACACAACGTATTGGCATTGTTCCGGACATTGAAGTAAAACCAACTATTTTAGGTATTCAGCAAGGTAAAGATGAGGTGCTTGAAAGAGCGATTCTTTTTGCTAAAAAAGGGAAATAATAAAAAAACATCTTTGTCAGGTTGAGAAATCTGACAAAGATGTTTTTTACATCTTCAAATAAAACTCTTTCGTCAATTCAATATATTCAGGAGTATATGTATGCCTGTCAATTTCGATAGTCAATTCATCGATTTTGATTTCATGATCTTGATTTCGGCTAAAAGCCAGTAAACTACGCTTAACAGGAGAGGTCAGGTTTCCTTTTATGCGAGTAATTTTTAGAGGATATAATTCAAATTCTTTTGCTAAAGCAATAAAATTATCCTCTTCTTTGAATGGAAGTATAACAGCAAATATTCCGTTTTCAGAAAGCATTAAATCAGCAGCTTCGATCAATTCTTCAAAAGGCATGGCATCCTGAAAGCGTGCCAAATCCCGTTGTTCGCTTTCTGTTTTATAATCTTCAGAATAAAAAGGAGGATTCGAAACAATCAAATCATATTCATCCTCCGGTTCATCAATAAATTCATCTAAACCGGCATGGAAACAAAATAAGCGATCTTCCCAAGGTGAATTTTCAAAATTTTCAACAGCTTGTTCGTAAGCGTCTTCATCGATTTCAAGAGCATCAATTTGTTCAGCATTTGTGCGCTGAGCTAACATTAAGGCAATGATCCCGGTTCCTGAACCAATATCCAATATGCTGAACGGATTGTGGTTTACAGGAGCCCATGCACCCAATAAAACACCATCTGTTCCGACTTTCATCGCACAACGATCTTGATAAACAGCAAATTGTTTGAACTGAAACATTTGTAGAAAATTAATTTTTTAATATCAGATGAAAAACTGAATACTAAAAACTGCAAACTGAATACTTTTTTAAAGGTACATCTCCACCAATCCTTCCGGCAGATTCATAATGACTTTTTTATTCTCACGGTCAATTTTTACAAGAAAATGATCTATCATCGGAATTAACATTTCGACTTCGCCATTTAAAACTTCAAAAAGTGGTTGAGCGGTAGTGTCGTTAACTGCCACAATTTTTCCGAAAACACCTAAACGCTGATCTTCAATTTCGAAACCAATAACTTCGTGAAAATAAAATTTGTTGCCTGAAAGTTTTGGCAGCATGGTTAAAGGAAGGTAAATAGCATTGCCAAGTAAAGCATCTGCATCTTCTTCGGTATTTACATCTTCAAAACGAATTCTAAGAAAATCGTTTTTGTGTATAGAACTTGTTTCAATAAAAAAAGGAACCAAGTGTTTGTTGCATTCAACAAACACTGATTCCAGATTTTCGTATAACTCAGGTTCGTCTGTGTCTAAATAAGCCAGGACTTCACCTTTGAAACTAAATTTTTTAGCGATTTTACCTAAATAAAAACATTCTTCTTTACGCATTATCGCTAACTAAAATTATGCCTCAGTTGTTTCGTTATTCTCTTCAGCAGCAGGAGCTTCTTCAGTAGCAGCTTCCGCTTCAACTTCAGCAACTTCTTCCTCAACTGCAGGAGTTGCAGCAGCGATAGCATCAGCTTCAGCCTGAGCAGCAGCAGCTAAACGTTTAGCATTCACTTCTTGTTCTGCTTTAAAAGCTTTAGCTTTAGCATCAGCTTGCGCTTTTGTTAAACCGTCTTTTTTAGCATCAACTTTTCCAGCTTTAGCTTCTAACCAAGCAGCTAATTTTGCATCAGCTTGTTCCTGAGTTAAAGCACCTTTACGAATACCTCCATCAAGGTGGTGTTTCAATAAAGCTCCTTTGTATGAAAGGATTGCTCTTGCAGTATCTGTTGGCTGAGCACCATTGTGCAACCATTTTACAGCGCTATCGATGTTTAATTCGATAGTTGCAGGGTTTGTGTTTGGATTGTAAGTACCGATTTTCTCTAAGTATTTACCATCTCTTTTTGAGCGTGCATCTGCAGCTACAACCCAGTAAAAAGGTTTTTGTTTTTTACCGTGTCTTTGTAATCTAATTTTTACTGACATAATCGTATGATTAAATTTTGAGGTACTCGACCTCTGTTAATTAAGGGCGCAAAGATATAATTTTTTTCTGAATTGGACATTCAAAAATATTTTAAATATAAAGAGGATAAAATTTTGCTGACTTTAGTGTTTTAATTCAATTTATATCTACGCAACATTTTTATTTTTTTAAAGTATTATCAAATTCAAGAAGCCTATTTTAATTTAACGGTTTTTGTAAGCTTTAAAGAGGGTTTAAATGTTTTTTTTCTTTTCGTAGTTGTTTGATTTTTGCGAATTCTGCGTTTAAATCAAAATAAAATCATAAATAAGCTAATTTATAGTAGATTACAGAAAAATAAGACTACATTTGTTGTATTATTATAAATAAGTACATATGAACATTTTTGTTGGAAGCCTTCCATTCAGTATTGAGGAAGCAGATTTAAGAGAGTCTTTCGAGGCTTACGGAGCAGTTGATTCAGTTAAGATCATTACTGATAAATTTACTGGAAGAAGTAAAGGATTTGGTTTTGTTGAAATGACAAACGATGATGAGGCTCAAAAAGCAATTGATGAATTGAACGGAGCTACTGTTCAAGGTCGTGCAATTGTTGTTAATAAATCTGAACCAAAACCTGAGGGTGAAAGAAGAAGCTTCAATAACAACCGTGGAGGTGATTCTCGCGGAGGTTACGGAAACAACCGTGGTGGTGGAAATGACCGTGGTGGTAGAGGAGGATATTAATATTTTTTTCTAAATATACAAAAGGAATCAACTTGCGTTGATTCCTTTTTTGTTTAAAAAAAGTTTCAAGTTTCAGGTTTCACGTTGCAATAACCTGAAACTTGAAACCTGAAACAAAATTAATTAGATGTTAGCAGCTAACCAGTCACCTACTTCTTTGGTACCGTATGCTTTGCCGCCATCAGCCAGGTCTTCAGTAACTATTCCAGCTTCTAAAGCTTTGTTTACAGCATCTCTCATGGCTTTCCCTTCTTCCATCAATCCGAAGTTTTCGAACATCATTGCAGCAGATAAAACAGTAGCCATTGGGTTAGCAATGTTCAATCCCGTAGCTTGTGGGTAAGAACCGTGAATAGGTTCAAACAAAGATACTTCAGCTCCCATAGATGCAGAAGGCATTAGTCCCATTGAGCCAGAAATTACAGAAGCTTCATCTGTTAAGATATCTCCAAATAAGTTTTCAGTAATCAATACATCATAAGAGTTTGGCCATTGAACC
Source organism: uncultured Flavobacterium sp. (assembly GCA_965650235.1). Taxonomy (GTDB): domain Bacteria; phylum Bacteroidota; class Bacteroidia; order Flavobacteriales; family Flavobacteriaceae; genus Flavobacterium. The sequence continues at coordinate 40,430 of CBFGNY010000003.1, forward strand.
AAACGCATTGCAACCGCATCAACAAATTCGTAGCTAACAGTAACTTCTGGATAATCTTTTTCCATTGCCTGAACTGTTTCTCTCCATAAACGAGATGTTTCCATTACGTTAGCTTTATCCACACAACATAATTTTTTAGAACGTGTCATCGCTAATTCAAAACCTTTTTTAGCTAAACGCTGTACTTCGGCTCTTGTGTAAACACAGTTGTCAAAAGCAGTATCTCCGTTATCTTTTCTTCCTTTTTCACCAAAGTAAATTCCGCCTGTTAATTCTCTTAAGAAAACCAGATCAGTTCCTTCGATTCTTTCTCTTTTTAATGGAGATTTGTCCAATAAAGACGGGAATGTAAAAGTTGGTCTTACGTTTGCAAACAAACCTAGTGCTTTGCGCATTTTTAACAAACCTTGTTCTGGTCTTACCGGCGCAGAAGGATCATTGTCGTATTTAGGGTGGCCAATCGCTCCAAAAAGAACTGCATCAGCATTTTTACAAATTTCATGTGTAGAATCTGGGTAAGGTTCACCTACTGCATCAATTGCAGCAGCACCTGTTAAAGCTGGTTTCCAGGTAATTTCATGTCCAAATTTTTGTGCAACAGCATCTGATACTTTTACTGCCTGATCAATTACTTCTGGTCCGATTCCGTCTCCGGCTAAAAGAGCTATGTTAAATTTCATTTTATTGATATTATGGGTTTATTTACTATTTCTATTATTTATTTCAGTTTTACTGAGTAATTACATTCAGCATTTTCTGAGTTGCAATAATTGCAGCAACAGTCTGATCCGAATCTAATCCGCGGGTTTTGAATTCTTTTCCGTTATTTACCCAGGTAATAATAGTTTCACATAAAGCATCCGAACTACTTCCAGGCGGAATTCTCACTGCGTAATCAATTAACTTTGGGAGTGTTAATTTTTTGCTTTTATAAATTTTGGTTAATGCATTCATGAAGGCATCAAACTGACCATCGCCTTGAGCATTTTCTTCAATTACTTCTCCATTAAGGTTTAAGGATAAAGTAGTTGATGGTCGCATTCCTTTAGAATGAACCAGCATATAAGATTCGATTTTAATTTTTTCTTCGTAAGTGTGGCTGTCCAAAACATCAGAAATAATGTATGGAAGATCTTCTTTTGTTACGGTTTCCTTTTTGTCGCCCAGTTCTATAATTCTCTGGGTAACCAATTTCAAATCTTCCTGATTTAATTGTAGGCCTAATTCCTGAAGATTTTTTTCGATATTGGCTTTTCCGGAAGTTTTTCCAAGAGCGTATTTTCTTTTTCTTCCAAAGCGTTCCGGAAGAAGATCATTAAAATACAGATTGTTTTTGTTATCTCCATCAGCGTGAATTCCTGCAGTTTGAGTAAAAACATTATCCCCTACAATTGGTTTGTTGGCAGGAATTCTATATCCGGTAAACGTTTCGACCAGTTTGCTTACTGAGTATAAAGAAGTTTCTTTAATATTAATGCTAACCTCCGGCAGATAATCATTTATAACAGCAACAGTACTTTCAAGCGGAGCATTTCCTGCACGTTCTCCCATTCCGTTTACTGTAACGTGTAGTCCGTGAATTCCCGCTTTTATAGCTTCCATTACATTGGCGACACTTAAATCGTAATCGTTATGTGCGTGAAAATCAAAATGTGTATTAGGGTATTTGGTTGTAATTTTCGAAATAAATTCAAATGCCTGCGACGGAATCAATACACCAAGTGTATCGGGAAGTAAAATTCTTTTCACAGGCTGTTGCGTTAAAAAATCTAAATATTGAAAAACATATTCGGGAGAGTTTCGCATTCCATTGCTCCAGTCTTCCATATATACATTGGTTTCAATGTTGTTTTCTTTAGCTAAAGCAATAGTCTGGCTAATTTCGGAAAAATGTTGTTCCGGTGTTTTTTTTAATTGATGTGTCAGATGATTCAGAGAACCTTTGGTTAATAAATTCTGAACTTTAGCTCCGGATTTTTTCATCCATTCAATCGAAAGACCACCGTCAACAAAAGTCAAAACTTCAATTCTGTTTGTATAGCCTTTTTCTTCAGCCCAGGACATAATGCCTTTCACACCTTGAAATTCGCCCTCACTTACACGTGCAGAGGCAATTTCGATTCTATCAATATTTAATTCTTCCAACAACAATTGTGCAATGGTCAGTTTTTCTGCAGCAGAAAAAGATACTCCCGAGGTTTGTTCACCATCACGAAGCGTTGTATCCATTATTTCAATTTTTCTTTTTTCCATTCTAAATATGATATGACTTTTGGGCGATTTGATAATTATCGAATCGAATTTTATAAAATTGTAAAAAGCAGTTACAAAGCCCAACTATAAAATTGAAACTTACATAACTGCATTTGAGTTGGTTGTGTTTAGTAAGGCAGTTTGTCAGCAAAAGCTACAATATCTTCCTTAATATTTTGTAAATAATCAATGTCGTCAAATCCATTAATCATGTTGTTCTTTTTGTAGCCATTGATCGCAAAAGATTCTGATTGACCAGTGGCCAATAAAGTAATCGTTTGATTAGGTAAGTTGATTTCTAATTGCGTATTAGGATCAGCTTCGATTGCTTTGAAAATAGTATCCGCAAATTCTGGGCTAACCTGAACGGGCAAAACACCAATATTTAAACAGTTTCCTTTGAAGATATCAGCAAAGAAACTCGAAACTACAGCTCTGAAACCGTAATCATAAACTGCCCATGCAGCGTGCTCTCTTGAAGATCCTGAACCAAAGTTTTTCCCTCCAACAAGTATTTTTCCGCTGTAAGTTGGGTTGTTTAAAACGAAATCAGCTTTTGGAGTATCATCTCCGTTATATCTCCAGTCTCTGAAAAGATTATCTCCAAAACCTTCACGTTTTGTAGCTTTTAAGAAACGTGCAGGGATGATTTGATCTGTATCTACGTTCTCAATAGGCAGTGGCACTGCACTGCTGGTAAGTATATTAAATTTATCGTATGACATTTTTATTTGTTTTTTTGGCAATCGGCTTTGGGCTTTGGGCTTTGGCAAACTGCGCTAATTTTGTTGATTTAATTTTAGTCTTAATTGGTAAACCTGTTTTCTAATTTGAATTACTTTGTTTTCTAAAGTCTGATGAATTTCAGAACTTAAATATTTCAAGTCAGAAGTTAGTAATAATAAATATTCAACCTCTGAACAGGAAGCAATTGCAATATTCAAATATCTTGCAAATTCTTTTTCGGAATTAGAGCCACAACCTTCAGCAAAATTTGTTGGAATAGAAGAAACTGCTCTTCTCAATTGACTTGTTAATCCAAATAATTCTTCTTTTGGAAATTCTTTCGTTACCTGATAAACTTCAAGTGTAAACAAATGACTTTCTTGCCAAACATTATATTTTCTAAAATCTCTCATATGGGCTGTCGGCTTTGGGCTTCGGGCTTTGAGCCGATAGCTCACAGCTCAAGGCTCATAGCTTTTTAAAACAACTCTCTTGGATCTGTTAGTTTTCCTGTAACAGCAGCAGCGGCAGCCATAATTGGACTCGCTAATAATGTTCTTGAACCAGGACCCTGACGACCTTCAAAGTTTCTGTTTGAAGTACTCACTGCATATTTTCCGGCTGGCACTTTATCATCGTTCATTGCCAAACATGCTGAACATCCAGGCTGACGTAATACAAAACCAGCTTCTGTCAAAATATCTAAAATACCTTCTTCTTTAATTTGAGCTTCAACAACGTGAGAACCCGGAACTAACCAAGCGGTAACATTATCTGCTTTTTTTCTTCCTTTTACAATTTCGGCGAAAGCCCTAAAATCTTCAATACGTCCGTTTGTACAACTTCCTAAGAAAACATAATCAATTGGTTTTCCAATCATTACATCGTCTTCGCTGAAACCCATGTATGCTAGAGATTTTTTGTAAGTTTCCTCGCCGCCTTCAACCTGGTCAGCACTTGGAATATGTTTTGTGATACCAATTCCCATTCCAGGATTTGTACCATAAGTAATCATCGGTTCTATATCTGAAGCTTTGATGTTTAATTCCGCATCGAAAACAGCATCAGCATCTGTTTTTAAAGTTTTCCAGTATTCCACTGCTTTAGTCCAGGCTTCTCCTTTTGGAGCGTATAAACGTCCTTCAAGGAAATCAAAAGTAGTCTGGTCAGGAGCAATCATTCCACCACGGGCACCCATTTCAATACTTAGGTTGCAAACCGTCATACGACCTTCCATAGTCATATTTTCGAAAACATCTCCGGCGTATTCAACAAAATAACCTGTACCTCCAGAAGTAGTTAATTGTGCAATAATGTAAAGTGCAACGTCTTTTGGACCAACACCTTTGCTCAATTGACCATTTACGTTGATACGCATTTTCTTTGGTTTTGGCTGCATAATACATTGAGTAGAAAGCACCATCTCCACCTCAGAAGTTCCGATACCAAAAGCAATAGCTCCAAAAGCACCGTGCGTAGACGTGTGAGAATCTCCACAAACAATAGTAGCACCTGGCAAAGTAATTCCGTTTTCAGGACCAACTACGTGTACAATTCCGTTTTTAATGTGACCTAATCCCCAGTGCGAAATTCCGTATTCGTTGGCATTATCTTCAAGTGCTTTAAGCTGGTTTGCAGATAAAGCATCTTCAACTGGTAAATGTTGGTTTATGGTTGGTGTATTGTGATCTGCAGTGGCAAAAGTACGCTCTGGGTATAAAACCGAAACGCCTCTGGCTTTTAATCCTAAAAAAGCAACAGGACTCGTAACTTCGTGAATGAAATGGCGGTCAATAAAAAACACATCTGGTCCATCTTCAATTTTACGCACTACATGTGAATCCCATACTTTGTCAAATAATGTCTTACTCATTTTTTATTTTTTTTAATTGTAATTCTATAACCACAGCAATTCCTGCTCATTATAATAGCAAAACAAAAGTAAAAAAAGATACAAAGGCGTCAATTTCAATATTCCATTATATACGATACCCAAACTAAATTACAAATTGTGAATAGGGTTTTAGCAATTCAATTTTGGCAGAAAAATGATTTAGAAATTGATTTTGATTTTCTTTTTTAGCTTTAATTTTATGTGATTCTTTTTTCTTTTAATAGTTTGCAAATTTATCTTATAAATGCTATAAAATAGAAGAATTAATTCGAAAAAATGTAACAAATCGTATAAAAATAGTAATAATTACTAGTTTTGATTTCTTTTTGAAACAGGAACTTTATTAGTTTTTGAATGCTTTTACAGTTGGTTTTTGTCTGTTATTTAGATTCAATAAAGGGTCTGAATACTACGACATCCAAGAAGCATATTTTTATCAAAATTTATGAATTTTAAGAGAAAAATTGATTTGTTCATAAGAATAACTTTTTAGTAATTTATCCATTTCCTTCTCCAAAAAATAGACTAAATTTGAACTTCCTCCATTTTTCATTTGTAAATTTTTATAGACCCTATAATCAATGGTTTACAAATGAATAATTGGAATTTGGAATTTAAAAATTGTCTTTTACAGAAAACCTATGTACTTAATATTCGATACCGAAACAACCGGATTGCCAAAACGCTGGGATGCTCCCATTACAGATTCTGATAACTGGCCGCGCTGTATTCAGATTGCCTGGCAGCTTCACGACGAAATGGGACAGCTTATTGAACATCAGGATTATTTGGTAAAGCCAGATGGGTTCAATATTCCGTATGATGCTGAACGTATTCACGGAATTTCGACTGAATTGGCTGAAGCCGATGGAATCACGCTGGCCGAAGTTTTGGAGAAATTCAATATTGCTTTAAGCAAAACAAAATTTATTGTCGGGCAGAATTTAGGTTTTGACGTCAATATTATGGGTGCGGAATTCCATAGAATGGGTGTCGATTCGCCAATGAGTACCATGCCGGTTTTAGATACTTGTACCGAAGTTACGGCTTCTTTATTACAGCTTCCGGGAGGTCGTGGAGGGAAATTTAAATTACCAACCTTAACCGAATTACACAGTTATCTTTTCAATAAACCTTTTTCGGAAGCGCACAACGCAACTGCTGACGTTGAGGCGACTACGCGTTGTTTTTTAGAGTTAATCAGAAGAGAGATTTTTACTAAAGAAGAACTGGATGTTCCGAAGGATTATTTCAGAGAATTTCAGGAAAGAAATCCACAGGAATTTCCTTTAATCGGATTAAAACACATCAATTTAAAAGCAGCTTCTGACAAAATCAGGGAGCAAATTAAAGCTTTACAAGTTGATGATGTACAAACTACGGTTTCAGAATCAGACAGAGCAGATTTTAAAGCCGCAAAATACGCACATTTACATAATCATACGCAGTTTTCGGTTCTTCAATCTACAATCGGAATTGGAAATCTTGTTGCGGCTACAGCCAAAAACGGAATGCCGGCCGTTGCCATGACAGATACAGGAAACATGATGGGCGCTTTCCATTTTGTGAGTGCCGTTATGAACCATAACAAAGCAGCATCGGGTAAAAATAAAGCGTTAGTTGAAGCTGGGGAAGAACCGACAGAAACTGAAATAAAACCAATTGTTGGATGCGAATTTAATATCTGCGACAATCATTTGGATAAAAGTAAAAAAGACAATGGGTATCAGGTTGTTTTGCTTGCTAAAAATAAAGCAGGTTATCACAATTTGGCAAAAATGGCTTCGATTGCTTACACAGAAGGATTTTATTACGTGCCGAGAATTGATCGAAATATAGTCGAGAAGTACAAAGAAGATATCATGGTATTGTCTGGAAATTTATACGGAGAAATTCCGAGTAAAATTCTGAACATAGGTGAAAACCAGGCCGAGGAAGCTTTGATTTGGTGGAAGGAACAATTTGGTGATGATTTCTATTTGGAAGTGATGCGTCACAATCAGGAAGATGAAAATCGTGTGAATAAAACCCTGATTGAGTTTTCTCAAAAACACAATGTCAAATTAATTGCTACCAATAATACTTACTATTTAAATAAAGAAGATGCCAATGCGCACGATATTTTATTGTGTGTAAAAGACGGAGAAAAACAGGCAACGCCAATTGGTCGTGGCCGTGGTTACCGTTACGGATTACCCAATCAGGAATACTATTATAAGTCGCAGGAAGAGATGAAAAAACTCTTTGCCGATTTGCCGGAAGCCATTATCAATATTCAGGAAATCGTGGATAAGGTCGAAGGGTATTCGCTTTATCGTGACGTATTGCTTCCGAAATTTGATATTCCCGAAGAATTTTTTGTTGCCGAAGATGAAGCGGATGGAGGCGTTCGCGGTGAAAATAAATACCTTCGTCACTTAACGATGGTGGGCGCAGCAAAACGATATGGAGAAATCACAGAATCGATTCAGGAACGTCTGGATTTTGAGTTATTGACGATTTCTAATTCCGGTTATCCAGGGTACTTTTTGATCGTACAGGATTTTATCGCTGAAGCCCGAAAAATGGATGTTTCGGTAGGACCGGGACGTGGATCTGCAGCGGGATCTGCGGTTGCTTATTGTTTAGGAATTACCAACATTGACCCAATTAAGTACGATTTGCTTTTTGAGCGTTTCCTGAATCCGGATCGTGTGTCCATGCCCGATATTGATATCGATTTTGATGATGAAGGCCGTGGACGTGTTATGGAATATGTAATCAATAAGTACGGTAAAAATCAGGTGGCCCAAATTATCACCTATGGTAAAATGGCGACTAAATCGGCCATTCGTGATACAGCGCGTGTATTGGATTTACCATTATTTGAAGCCGACAGAATTGCAAAACTGATTCCGGGAATGATGCCGTCTAAATGGAATTTGGCGCGCTTTATTTCGGAAAGCGAAGAGGAAGTTAAAAAAGCGCTTCGATCAGATGAATTTGATGCTGTAAAAGAATTGATTGCCATTGCCAATGAAGATGATTTGGCAGGGGAAACCATACAGCAGGCAAAAATTTTGGAAGGTTCGATGCGAAATACCGGAATTCACGCTTGTGGGGTAATCATTACGCCATCGGATATTACGAATTTCGTTCCCGTAACCACAGCAAAAGACTCCGATTTATATGTTACGCAGTTTGATAACTCGGTTGCAGAAAGTGCCGGATTGCTGAAAATGGACTTCCTGGGTCTGAAGACCCTTACACTTATAAAAGATACCGTAAAACTGGTAAAATACAGAACGAACATTGATCTGGATCCGGATACTTTTCCGATTGATGATCCTGAAACCTATGCACTTTTCCAAAGAGGAGAAACGGTTGGAATCTTCCAATACGAGTCACCTGGGATGCAGAAATACATGAAAGATCTGAAACCAACGGTTTTTGGGGATTTAATTGCGATGAATGCCTTGTACCGTCCTGGGCCTTTGGAATATATTCCGTCTTTCGTTCGAAGAAAAAATGGAGAGGAAGAAATCAAATACGATTTAGATGCGTGCGAAGAATATTTAGGAGAGACTTACGGTATTACCGTTTATCAGGAGCAGGTAATGCTTTTGTCCCAATCCCTGGCTGGTTTTACAAAGGGTGAAGCCGACGTTTTGCGTAAAGCGATGGGTAAAAAACAAAAGGATGTTCTGGATAAAATGAAACCGAAATTTGTGGAACAGGCTGCTGCAAAAGGTCATGATGCCAAAATTTTAGAGAAAATCTGGAAAGACTGGGAAGCTTTTGCAAGTTATGCCTTCAACAAATCGCACTCGACTTGTTATGCGTGGATTGCGTATCAAACGGCTTATTTAAAAGCGCATTATCCGGCAGAATATATGGCGGCTGTACTTTCGAATAACATGAATGATATCAAACAGGTATCCTTTTTCATGGAAGAATGTAAACGTATGGGATTGCAGGTTTTAGGTCCTTGCGTAAATGAATCCTACTATAAATTTACGGTAAATGATGATTATGCCGTTCGTTTCGGAATGGGGGCGATTAAGGGTGTAGGTTCTGGAGCTGTAGCAACTATCGTTGAAAGCAGAAAAGACGGAAGATACAAATCGATTTTTGACCTGGCAAAACGTATTGATTTGCGTGCAGCCAATAAAAAAGCAATCGAAAATCTAGCTCTTGCGGGAGGTTTTGATTCGTTTGAAGGAACAACAAGAGCGCAATATTTTCATGATGACGGTGACGGAATTACTTTTTATGAAAAAGCGATTCGTTATGGCTCTAAGTTTCAGGAAAATGAAAATTCTTCGCAAGTTAGTTTGTTTGGAGAAACCAGCGAAGTACAGATCGCAGAGCCTGTTGTACCTCCTTGTGAAGACTGGAGTACGATGGAAAAGCTCGCAAAAGAAAAAGAGGTTGTCGGAATTTATATTTCCGGTCATCCTTTGGACGACTTTAGATTTGAAATGAAATACTTCTGTAATGCGAGATTGGAAGCCTTGAAAAGCATGGAACAATATGTAGGTAAAAATTTAACTTTTGCCGGAATTATCAATAATGTGCAACATCGAATTTCTAAAAACGGAAAAGGCTGGGCGATGTTTACTCTGGAAGGTTATGATGAGAGTTATGAGTTCCGGATTTTTAATGAGGAGTATCTAAAATTTCGCCATTTCCTGATTCAGAATAATTTTGCTCATATAAAAGTATTGATTAAAGATGGCTGGGTAAATCATGACACGGGCAAAAAATCAGAACCCAGATTGCAGTTTGTTGAAGTGAAACAACTACAGGATGTTTTAGAAACTTTTGCTAAAAAATTGGTACTGTTATTAAATATCAAGGATCTGCAAACTGAATTTATTCATAAGCTTAGTCATTTATTTAATGAAAATAAGGGTGATAATACTGTTTCTTTTGAAATCATGGAATTAGAGAAGATAAAACGTCTCGTTGAGGTAGAAACTACAAATGAGTTTGAAGAAACAGAAGATGCTGTTTTTACAGATGAAAATGAAGATACAGATGTAGCTCTTGATAATACCAAAATAAAAGAAGTAACAGAAGTTGAAGAAATAAAAGTAGTGACCAAATTAACCATGCCAAGCCGAAGACTTAAAATTAAAATTTCGACAGAATTATTACAGGAATTAGAAAAAATGCAGGTTAATTTTAAGCTCAACTAAAATTTAACAGTTAAAATTTAAGCAATAATGAAGCTTTTAGGTTAAAAATATGCATGCATAGTAATTTCTTGTGTTGTTGTTTTTTAAATCAATAATAATCATGGAAAGGGTGGAAATGTTGTAATAAAAGAAGCTTTAATTATTATAAGTTTGTACTGAAAATTAACAACGAAAAATTATGAAAAAGCATTTATTTTTATTCGGATTCATGGTTTGCTCTATGGTCACAATGGCGCAAACAGAAAGTGCAGATAAACCGGAAAGCTGGTATTTTAAATTAGGAGGTTCATATTTTATTCAGACAGCAGCAACGGAATTTCCGACTGTTGGAGGTAATCTGCCATTAAACAGAACATATGTTGGTGGGAAATTAGTTTCTGAGGAGAGTGTAACAGGATCTTTCGGGGAAGGTTTCAGAACTGGAATTACTGCCGGATATAGATTTAATACCCGTTTAGGAGTTGAATTGGGTGTTAATTATTACTCAAGTAATGATAAAACAATGGCACAAACAACTACAGATGCTATTTTCGTTTCTGGAGGAAGACCTGTTTATAATTTTAAGTCAGTAGGAAAAATTACAGCATTTGATTTGGCTCCTGCTTTGGTTTTATTTTTGGGGGAGCATAAAGGTTTTGAACCTTACACTAAAGTTGGTATTTTGGTTCCTGTTCATGGAGATTTAAAAATTACTACTGATGCAATTGCCCCAACAGGGGTTGCTAATCCAGCAACAGCTGAAGTTCATAGTGTAGATAAAATTAAACCAAATCCAACAATTGGATTTACAGCAGCTTTAGGTACATCTTATAAATTAGGAAAACATCTTTCTGTTTTTGGTGAATTAGAATATCGTAATTTTACAGTTCATGGAAAATCTAAAGAAACAATTGAGTTTAAAAGAAATGGTCAAGATGCTCTATCAACCAGAACTACAGCTCAAATCCATACTAATTATCAAGATCGTTTAGATGTTAATTCTAATAACGCTACAACGAATCCAAATGGTGTTGATAGTACAAAACCTACTGATGAATTAAGCTCTTACGTTGGAATTTCTGGTTTAGGTTTGACTTTAGGTCTTAAATACAGTCTATAATTCTAAAGAAATTTAGTTTTAAAACGAAAGAGGATATTCATAACGGATATCCTCTTTTTTGTTCTTATGAAAACTGAAGCCATAGCCCTGATGGGAGAGGCATCCTTTTATGCCGGGGTTCGGCATAAAAGATACAACGGACAGCAGGAATAGCTTCCTGATGATTATACTTATTTTGAATTTCTGAATTCTTTTAACACTTCATCGATTACCCATGTTGTTCTGGCACCGGAAACTCCGTTTGATGGCGAAACCCCTTCGGTTCCCAAAAGTTCTGCAACAACGGTTTCAATAAATGGCTGCTGAATGTGGATTGGATTTTCGATTGTGATACTTTCTTTTTCTCCATTTGCATATTGAATATGAATTGGATCATTTCCAAAGGTTGAAAAGGAGATTTTGCCATTATCACCCACAATTTCAGTATTGTCATAACGCTCGAAACTGGCGAAATTCCAAATTCCTGTTCCGTGGATTCCGTTTTCGAATAAAAAGGACATGGAGACAGCATCTTCGGCAGGATATGCCTTAAGTTGCGAATTTGCATGACCGCGAACAGATTTAATTGGTCCTAAAACAAAATCCAGAAAATCTAAAGTATGACAAGCAAGGTCGACAAATATACCGCCGCCTGAAATGTGTGGTAAAACCGTCCACGGAAGATTGATTTCGTCGTCGTAACGTTCTTCAAACGGATGGTATAAAACGCAGTTTACATGTCTTACAGCTCCAATTTTATTTTGATCGATTAGTTCTTTTATTTTTAAAAAGCGAGGCAGACTTCTTCTGTAATAGGCGACAAACAAGGGAACATTGTGTTCTTTGCAAACGCTAATCATTTCGTTGCATTCTTCAAATGTCAGTGCCATTGGTTTTTCGACATAAATCGGTTTTCCGGCTTTGGCGCATAAAATTGTATATTCTTTGTGTGAAGATGGAGGTGTGGCAATATAAACGGCATCAACTTCAGGATCGTTGATTAAATCGACGGCGTTAGAGTACCATTTAGGCACATTATGACGTTTGGCGTAATCTTCGGCAAGTTCAGCATCTCTGCGCATTACGGCTACTAATGCTGAGTTAGGTGCTTTTTGAAAGGCAGGTCCGCTTTTTACTTCAGTTACATTTCCGCAGCCTATGATTCCCCATTTTATAATTTTCATTGTTACGTTTTTAAGTTATTTCAAATTTAAGATTTATTTGAAAAAAGTTTAGCCACAGATTGAAAAGATTCTCAGATTTTATACTGTTTATCCTTTAATCTGTGGCTAAAAAAATTAAGTATTAAGTTTTACTTTTTAGGCAAAGCTTTAAAACCCATATTGTAAAGCGTGAATGCCTGAATATCTACACTTTCCTGAATGGTTGCCGCAACTGATTTTCCGGCTCCGTGACCTGCTTTTACATCGATACGAATCAATACGGGATTGTCTCCAGTTTGCTTTTCTTGTAATTCGGCAGCAAATTTAAAACTGTGTGCAGGAACTACACGGTCATCATGATCTCCAGTTGTTACCATTGTGGCAGGATACTGAACACCTTTTTTAACGTTTTGTACCGGAGAATATCCTTTAAGGTATTCGAACATTTCTTTATTATCCTGAGCTGTTCCGTAATCGTAAGCCCATCCAGCTCCAGCGGTGAAAGTATGGTAACGCAGCATGTCCATAACCCCAACGGCCGGTAAAGCTACTTTGAATAAATCAGGACGTTGTGTCATAGCTGCTCCAACTAATAGACCTCCGTTAGAACCTCCGCGAATTGCCAAGAAATCTGATGAGGTATATTTTTGAGCTATTAAATATTCGGCCGCAGCGATAAAATCGTCAAATACATTTTGTTTTTGCAATTTAGTTCCTGCATCATGCCATTTTTTTCCGTACTCGCCACCACCTCTTAAATTAGCAACAGCATAAACACCTCCGTTTTCCATCCAGACTGCATTTGCAATACTGAAAGCAGGTGTTAAGCTAATATTGAATCCACCATAACCATAAAGAATAGTTGGGTTTTTACCGTCAAGTTTTGTTCCTTTTTTATAGGTGATAATCATCGGGATTTTTGTTCCGTCTTTTGAAGTGTAAAAAACTTGTTTTGATTCGAAGTCGTCACTTTTGAAATCCACTTTTGGTTTTTGATACACTTCAGATTTACCCGATTTTGGTTCAAATGAAAAAATGGATCCCGGAGTTGTATAATTGGTAAAAGAATAATATAATATTTTTTCTTTCTTTTTTCCTCCAAATCCTCCAGCGGTTCCAACAGCAGGTAGTTTAATTTCACGGACTAATTTTCCGTTATAATCGTATTGCTGTACTAATGAAACAGCATCTTTTGTATAATTGGCAAAAAAGTAACCGCCACCAGTTGATGGAGACAAAATATTTTGTGTCTCCGGAATAAAATCTTTCCAGTTCTCCGGTTTTGGATTGCTGAAATCTACAGAAACCACTTTTTTGTTTGGAGCATTCAAATCGGTATCGATAAACAATTTGGTTCCTTCATTTTCAATAATCGAATTGTCGCTGTTAAAGTTGTCAACAATTGTAATTATTGGGCTGTCTGCAACTGTTAAATCTTTAATGTATAATTCATTTCCGTAAGTAGAGTTGGCAGCGGTAATGACTAGATAGCGGTTGTCTTCGGTAACATAACCGCCCACATATCTTCTTTTTTGATCAGCACCAAAAATAACTTTATCCTCTTTTTGAGAGGTACCTAACTTATGATAATACAATTTATGCTGATCTGTTTTAGCAGATAATTCGCTTCCTTTTGGCTTGTCATAACTAGAGTAATAAAATCCTTCATTTTTATACCAGGATACGCCGCTGAATTTTACATCAACCAAAGTATCTTCTATAATTTTTTTAGATAAGGCATCAATTAAAATTACTTTTCTCCAGTCGCTTCCGCCTTCAGAAATTGCATAGGCGGCTTTTGATCCGTCATCAGAAAAATCCAAACCTCCAAGAGATGTTGTTCCGTCTTTAGAAAATGTATTCGGATCTAAAAAAACTTCTTCTTTGCCTTTTTCATCTTTTCGGTAAATAACCGACTGATTCTGAAGCCCGTTGTTTTTTGAATAATAAGTAAATTTTCCTTCGATAAAAGGAGCACTTATTTTTTCGTAATTCCAAAGTTTTTCCATGCGGGTTTTCAGCTCATTTCGAAACGGGATTTTATCTAAATACCCATACGTAACTTCATTTTGTGCTTTTACCCAGGCTCCGGTTTCGGCAGATTTATCGTCTTCAAGCCAACGATATGGATCGTTTACTTTGGTGTCAAAATATACATCTACGGTTTCTCCTTTCTTGGTTTCAGGATACTGAATTTTATTTTGCCCGAATGAAATTCCTGCTGTAGTTATAGCCATTATAAGAATTGTTTTTTTCATAGTTAAATTTTGTGTTTGTAACAAAAATAGTAAATTTTGTTGAAAAAAAAATTGCAACCATATAAGTCGTATAAGTTCCCTTGTCATTGTTATCCTAGGGAGTCGAAGCTCTTTTTTTCTGCTAAAAGAACTTCTGGTCCGTTCACTGCAGTTCTTACTAAATGGTTGTAAAATGTTACAGATTAAAGTTCACTCCTAAAACAATATTTCTACCAATATTTGGAATTCCGTCGGTTTTTAATCGGGAAAGGTGGGCAATGTATTCTTTATCGAATAAGTTGTTTCCGTTCAGGCTTACATCAAAAGCAGTTTTGCCCAATTTTACAGTTCCTCCAAAACCTAAATTTACGAGAGTATAGCCTTTTGATGCTGTTTCAAAACCACTCACATTATCCTGATCAAAGGTTGAAGAAATATTTAGAGAAGCATAGCCTTCCCTGAACCAGTTTTTGATGTTGAATTCTGTTCTAATCGTATTATTCCAGTTGTTGGCAGGAATTAATGGCAAATAATCATCATTGTCTTTTTTACCTGTTACGGTTTCAAAACTGGTTTCAAAATGCAGCCAGTCCAAAGGGTGTGGATGAAAATGCAGTCCAGCTTCACCTCCAAATAATTTTGCATTATCCTGAACGTAGGCAAAAACATCATTGTCATCTAAAACTTCTCCTGTTGGGGACGTAAAAATGTAATTGTTGATATGATTGTAAAATCCGTTTATGAAAAATTCAAAATGGGAGTTTTTATACTCTAAATTCAAATCGGTCTGAACATTTTGCTCGGTTTTTAAATTGCTGTTTCCAATTTCATATCGGTTTGTGCCTTCATGGACACCATTTGAAGTTAATTCGGCTAAGTTCGGCGCTCTAAATCCGGTAGCAACATTCAATCGAAGTGTAAGCGCTTCTGCTAATTTTGTTTTGTATCCTAACGAAGCATTAAAGCTGTCAAAAGATTTATCTAAAGCTTCAAAATAACCTTCTTCGCCTTCGATTCCGTGAGCTTCAGAGGTAATATTTCGGTTATCAAAACGTAATCCGGCTTGTAAAACGCTGTTGTTCCATTCATAATTGGCAGTTCCAAAAACTCCAAAATCATTTGTAGTTGCATTCGGAATCAAATATTCTTCACCCGAATTTTTGTTCGTTTGGTGCATTCCCTGAACGCCTAAAATGGTTTCGATTTTACCCATTTTCGGAAAATGATATTTTGCATTGTAATTAAAAGTATTCAGTTTCATGCGTAGCGCTGCATCATTGCTGTCCTCAAATTCGCTTCGGTCATTTGAAATATATCCCAAATCTACATCCAGTTTAGAGTCTTCAAAAAAGATCACATTATTCACACTAAATAAATGATTGAAAATTCCCTGTCTTGGAAATTGTGTGTCTTTGCTTGATGATTGTTCTGCAATTCCGCCTTCCGGAATTCCGATATCCAGTTTATTGTAATTGTATCGTAAAACACTTGAAAAAGTGGAGTTGCTGTAGCCGATGCCGGTTTTAAAATCGGTTTCGTTGTAACGTGAATTTGTTACGCGATCGCCATCGGCAATTTTATAGTCAGAATGGGTGTTGAAACTTCCACGAGCCAGAAATTTCCAGTTATCGGTAGACGTTTTTAAACCAATGGAAGAGTTGCTTCCTTGGGTATTGGTAAAATATTTTTGACTGAAATTAGCTTTAAACGTATTAGCATCGGCAAATTTTTCAGGATTGAAATACAAAACACCTCCCAAAGCATCAGAACCATATAATAAAGAAGCAGGTCCTTTAATCACTTCGACACTTTCGATTCCGGCATCGTTTAAGCCTAAGCCATGCTCGTCTCCAAACTGTTGGTTCTCGATACGAACACCTTGCGAATAAACCAAAACACGATTACCGCTAAGTCCGCGAATTACCGGTTTCCCGATAGAAGTTCCGGTTGAAATCTGAGAAACTCCTGGAATCGTTGCCAGACCTTCAATTAAAGTTGAAGTGCCTTTTTGCTGTAAAGTTTTAATACTTTCATGCTCGACTTTCATTACGTTTTGAGATTGCAATTTGTTGAAAGCAGTTGAAACCACTACTTCATCCATTTCAAAAACAGATTCTGAAAGTGTAATATCCAAAGTATTTTCCTTTAATAATTTGGGAATGGTTTTATTTTGAGTGGTGAATCCGACGAAAGTAAATCCTAGTCGTAAACTTCCGTTTGGAAGATTGGTAAATTCATACTTACCGTTTTCGTCCGTTGTTGTTCCCTTATGCAATTCGGGTGCATAAACAGACACGCCGGGCATGGGTTGGTTTTCTAAATTTGTTACAGTTCCTGAAACAGAATTTTGAGCAGAAAGAATGCCCGAAAACCCTAAAATAAGGGCTATTATGATTTTTTTCATTTGAAAAAGATTGCTATAGTTAATTGATTTTTCTTTTAATGATATCAAAAGAAAAGTGAAGTTTCCGAATCTCTATAAAATGAAGGTCAGGAAATCTATTTGAGTTTTGAGTCAATTAAAAGTGTTTTGTTTCGGATAATCGAAACTTAAGAAACTATAGTAAAGGCGGTCCCCGAAGAGAGTATAAACTTCCTGAAAATGAAACAACACTTTCAGAAAAGCTAAAGAAATATGGAATCTCTTTATGATTTTTAAAAAACTGAAATGAAAATTTTTCAGGTGTGATATAACTTTCAAAAGAAAAATGACACACAAAACACGAATCATCGTTATGATGCTCATGTGTGATTTCGCCATTTACATCATTATAATTATGATGGCATTTTTTTTCTGAAAACTGTTTTGTAATATGCTCATAACTGTGCAGGGACTGAAACAGTATAGAGAACAATACTATTAAAGCCAAAGAAAAACTGGTTATTAGCTGCTTTCTTTTCATAATCTTACAAAGGTATAAAAGGTAAATATAAAAATCTCTGATTTTTGGGCTTTTTATTGAAAATAGTGCAACAAAATATTTTTATAAGGAATGAAAACAGAATAATCGCATTAAAATCATCTCATCAAATAGCATTATATTATATTTGTGAGTCAAATAAATAAACCCAAAAAACGTTTATCTCAAATCCTCTTTAACTCAAACACACTATGCGATCATTTTTTAGTTGTTTATTTCTGGTATCGTTTTTCAATGTTTTCTCACAGGAAGAAAAACCTGAAATTAAACCAATGGTTAAAATTGACTCCTTATACAGAGAAGATCAGTTTTATTTTTCGGTCACCTACAATCTTTTGACAAAGGTTCCAAGTGATCTAAAACAGGAAAAATTTTCTGCTGGGATTTCTCTAGGTTTTTTACGGGATATGCCTGTCAATAAAAAACGGACTGTTGCCATTGCCGCCGGTCTTGGTTTAAGTTATAAAAATTTTTATCAAAACCTGACGATCCAGGATGTACAGGGTAATCGTATTTATGGAGTTGGTCCTTTTAATGAATTTGAATCGAATAAATTAAGGCAATATCTGATAGATCTACCAATAGAATTCAGATGGCGAAATTCGACCTACGACAGTCATAAGTTCTGGAGAATTTATACTGGACTGAAATTTAGTTATGTCTTGTCAGACAAGTCAGTTTTTAAAGATGGCGAAGAAGGGATGTCTGTTATAAAAAACAATACAGATTTAAATAAGTTCCAATATGGGGTTTATCTTTCTGCGGGTTATAATACATGGAATGTGCATGCTTATTACGGTTTAAATCCAATGTTTAAATCCTTGAATACGCTGCAAGGCGAAAAGTTACAGATGAAAGCGGCAAGCATTGGCCTAATGTTTTATATTTTATAACCATAAGTATAAAAACAAAAGCTGAGGGATTATTCCAATTACAAAACCGAGAAGCAATTCTTTGTGGGTATGTGCATTCATTTCCAAACGTGATGATGCTACAATTCCGGTAAGTAAAATCAAGAATGCAGACCAATATGGATTATGCATTTGTAAATGCACATTCATCCCGATTACAAATACAGCAAAACCGCTTATTGCCATCATGTGCAAACTCGCTTTTACCTTAAAAAGCGAATAAATTAAAGCTATAATAGTACTAAACAAACCGCCCAGAAAAAAGAAATGCAGTTCAGGGTAACGAGCAATAACAATGCTTCGCTTTACTAATAAAATAAGTAAAAAACATTGTAAAGTTAGCGGAATTATGCGTTGAGATGTTTCGTGAATCATTACAGATTTTACATTTCCGGTAGATCTTAGCAACAAGAAAAACAATATGGGAACTATAACGGTAATAATCAGAATCTGAAATAAAACAAAGTATTTTTCCTGAATAGTGAAGGCGTCATCTTTATAAAAAAGATAAAATAAAGCGGCATACATCGATATAAAAATCGGATGTAATATATAGGAGAATATGGGAAGAATTCTTTTCAAAATACTGTAATTTGAGGTCTTTAACAAATATAATTGAAATATAAATACGTTGTTGTAAACCAATTATTTTTTAAGAAAATCACAACTCTTTTCTACCTTTAATGTTTTAAATTTGAAAAAAGAAACTTTTTAAATGAGTGTAAACTTAAAAAGCCTTGTTTCGGTTCTTCATGCCGAATGGATTGGCTCAGACGAAGCAATTTTTATTGATCACATTTCGATAGATAGCCGTTCCCTGCAAAATGGTTCAAAAACCTTGTTTTTTGCATTGTCCGGTGTTAATAACGACGCACATTTTTATATTTCAGAATTGATAGAAAAAGGAGTGCAGAATTTTGCTGTCGAATATATTCCTGAAAATTGCCATGGAAAAGCTAACTTTTTAGTTGTAAAATCAACTTTAGAAGCACTACAGCAATTTGCAGGTTATTACCGAAATCTTTTTGACTTTCCGATTATCGGATTGACGGGGAGTAATGGTAAAACAATCGTAAAAGAGTGGCTTAACTTTTTGCTGAGTCCTGATTATAATATTATCCGAAGCCCTAAAAGTTATAATTCTCAGGTTGGAGTACCGCTCTCGGTTATTGCAATTAATGAAAAACATAATTTAGGCATTTTTGAAGCCGGAATTTCGACGGTTAATGAAATGGAAAAGCTCGAAAAAATCATAAGACCAACAATTGGAGTGCTCACGAATATTGGCTCTGCACACGATGAAGGCTTTTTGAATTTAGTACAGAAGATTGATGAGAAACTGCTTTTGTTTAAAGAGTCTCCGGTAATTATTTATCAGAAAAATGAAACTGTTGATTCCTGCCTTTCCCAATTTGCTGCCGAATATTTGCTGCATCCGCGTAAACTTTTTTCATGGAGTTATACAGATGAATCAGCGGATGTTTTAATTCTGCAAAAAGAAAATATAAATGAAACAACCACGATTCAATATCGATATGAAAAAGAAAATTACAATTTAAAAATACCATTTAGCGATTCTGCATCTGTAGAAAATGCTATTTCGTGTTTGTTGGTTTTGCTTTATTTTCAATATAATTCGGAAACAATTCAAAATCGTATGCAGGGATTGTATCCGGTAGAAATGCGATTGGAAGTCAAAAACGGAATTCAAAATTGCAGTATTATTGATGACAGTTACAGTTCTGATTTTCAATCCCTCAAAATAGCTTTGGATTTTCTGGAAAGCCAGAAAAAGAATGCATCAAAGACCGTTATTTTGTCGGATATTTTTCAAAGTGGATTTTCAAATGAAGAGTTATATTCTAAGGTTTCCCAGCTAATTGCCGATAATAAGATTAATCGTGTTATTGGAATTGGTACTACGATTTCAGCATTTAAAAATAAATTTTCGAATTGCATCACATATCAGAATACTGCCGAATTTATCAATGATTTTGACAACCTGAATTTTGCCAATGAAACGATTTTAATTAAGGGAGCAAGGTCATTTCAGTTTGAAGAAATTGTGACTTTATTAGAAGAGAAAACACATGAAACGATTCTCGAAATCAACCTGAATTCGATTAGCCATAATTTAAATTTCTTTAAATCTAAATTGGCTCATGATGTCAAAATCATGGTCATGGTAAAAGCTTTTGGTTATGGAAACGGCGGATTGGAAATTGCTAAATTGCTCGAACACCATAAAGTAGATTATTTAGGTGTGGCTTTCGCCGATGAAGGAATTTCGCTAAAAAATGGCGGCATTAAATTACCCATCATGGTTTTGAATCCGGAATCGACCAGTTTCTCATCAATTATTCAGTATCAGTTAGAGCCAGAAATCTATAGTTTAAAAGGACTAAATGCCTTTTTAAAAATTGCCCGTGAAAAGAATTTAAAAGATTTTCCGATCCACATCAAGCTCGATACAGGTATGCACCGTTTGGGCTTTGAAGAAAATACAATAGATGAATTGGTTGCTGCTTTAAAAGGAAATTCAACCGTTCGGATTCAAAGTATTTTATCGCACATGGCAACTAGTGATGACATGAATCATTATGAATTTGCGCTTTCGCAGATTCGGTTATTCGAAAAAATGTCTTCAAAATTAATGAATGAATTAGGCGTAAACCCAATTCGTCATATTCTGAATACTTCCGGAATCAGTAATTTTCCGGATGCACAATTTAATATGGTGCGTTTGGGAATTGGTTTGTATGGTGTTTCCAATGATCTTTCGGAACAAAAGTATTTAGAAAATGTGGGGACACTGAAATCCATTATTTCTCAGGTCCGTACCATTCCGGCAGGCGACAGTGTTGGTTACGGACGCAGGTTTATGGCAGAAAAAGAAACTAAAATTGCTACCATTCCAATTGGGTATGCGGATGGTATTTCACGATTATGGGGCAATGAAGTAGGTTATGTTTTGATTAAAAATCAAAAAGCATCCATCGTAGGAAGTGTTTGCATGGATATGTTAATGGTAAATGTAACCGAAATTGACTGTAAAGAAGGAGATTCGGTTATTATTTTTGGTGAAAGCCCAACAGTTACTGAAATGGCTGATGCTTTAAAAACGATTCCTTATGAAATTCTCACCAGTATTTCGCAAAGGGTAAAAAGGGTATTTTTTAGGTAGAATTAAGAATTTTAAAGAAAATTACGTATTTTCGATATTCATTTATTTAAAAACTAAACAAATCAGATATGGGATTTTTTTCAGAATTTAAGGCATTTGCAATGAAAGGCAATGTAGTTGACCTTGCTGTTGCTGTAATTATTGGAGCTGCTTTTGGTAAGATTGTAAGTTCATTTATAGAAGACGTGATTACACCTTTAGTATTAAAACCAGCTCTAGAAGCGGCACATTTAGAAAAAATTCAGGATCTTACGGCCTTTGGTGGGGTAAAATACGGAATGTTTCTTTCG
Organism: uncultured Flavobacterium sp.; assembly: GCA_965650235.1. Classification (GTDB taxonomy): domain Bacteria; phylum Bacteroidota; class Bacteroidia; order Flavobacteriales; family Flavobacteriaceae; genus Flavobacterium. The sequence continues at coordinate 62,267 of CBFGNY010000003.1, forward strand.
GCAGTAATTAATTTTATGATTGTAGCTTTTGTTTTGTTCTTGATTATTAAAGGATTAAACAATCTTAAAAAGAAAGAAGAGCCAGCACCTAATCAGCCAGCAGCGCCAACACAGGAAGAACTTCTTACCCAAATTAGAGATCTTTTAAAAAATAAACAATAAAATACAATATACCGCTACACTAAGTCTAACTTAACCGCTCTTAATTGGGCGGTTTTTTTATTTTGTTTAATTTGTAACAATTTGTTATTTTTTGTGAATCGAATTGTAATCGTCTTTATTATACTTACTTTTGCAGTCTAAAGTAGAAATATTCATAATTAAAAATATAAAAATGAGAATAGCGGTTGTAGGCGCCACCGGTATGGTTGGCGAGATAATGTTAAAAGTTTTAGCAGAGAGAAATTTTCCAGTTACAGAATTAATTCCGGTTGCTTCAGAGAAATCTGTAGGTAAAGAAATAGAATATAAAGGTCAAAAATATAAAGTTGTTGGTTTGCAGACTGCTGTTGATATGAAAGCAGATATTGCAGTTTTTTCTGCGGGAGGAGATACTTCTTTAGAATGGGCACCAAAATTTGCTGAAGCCGGCACAACTGTTATTGATAATTCTTCTGCATGGAGAATGGATCCAACAAAAAAATTAGTAGTTCCTGAAATCAATGCAGATACTTTAACTAAAGAAGATAAAATTATTGCAAACCCTAACTGTTCTACTATTCAGATGGTATTGGCATTAGCACCTTTACATAGAAAATACAACATCAAAAGAATCATTGTTTCAACTTACCAATCTATTACCGGAACGGGTGTAAAAGCGGTTAGACAGTTAGAAAATGAATATGCAGGGGTGCAAGGTGATATGGCATACAAATACCCAATTCACAGAAATGCAATTCCTCATTGCGACAGTTTTGAAGAAAACGGATACACTAAGGAAGAAATGAAATTAGTTCGTGAAACTCAAAAAATCCTGAATGACAATACGATCAGAGTTACGGCTACTGCAGTTCGTGTACCTGTTGTTGGCGGACACAGTGAAGCTGTAAATGTTGAGTTTACAAATGATTTTGAAGTGAATGAAGTTCGCGAAATATTACATAATACTGATGGAGTAGTGGTTCAGGATAATTTAGATACGTTCACATACCCAATGCCACTTTATGCTGAAGGTAAAAATGATGTATTTGTTGGGAGAATCCGTCGTGATGAAAGCCAACCAAATACATTAAACATGTGGATTGTTGCTGATAACTTAAGAAAAGGTGCAGCTACAAACACAATCCAAATTGCTGAATATTTAATTTCAGCCGGTTTGGTATAATAAACTGAGGTTACAAAAATTGTTATAATGAAAAACCGTAATTACGAAAAGTGATTACGGTTTTTTTAGTTGAAAAGTATATATAACTTTTTTTCAATTTATAAAATATAAAATCAAATTGATTTATGAAACAGATTAAAAATTTATACGAGTATATTGATTTAATGAAGACAAGAATAATGATGACTGTTGGAGAAAGATCACTTTCAGCATTATACTTTCATGTAAAAGGTTATGAAGTTGGTAATAAAGAAGATGAAAAATTAGAACCCCCATTTCATTTATTTCATGATTTTGTTGCAAATTATTATTTACGTTTTGAATCTACAGCTGGCTGGAGAAATATAATATTAGCAGAAAATTATGGTAATGAAGAACGAGCTTTAGAAACTTTTTTTGTTCTATTTGATGATTTTCGAAAAAATGTTCAACAAACAAATTCTAAAAAAAAATTGCTTGATTTTCTTGAAAAAGTAATTTTGAATGAAAATAATTTTTTAGAAAATTTGATAAAAGAAATGAGTGTTGAAGATTATAATAAATTGAAGCTATTATTAAATAAAATTGCATCGGTGGAGTTTTCGTCTGACTATGATGAGATTCTTGATGAAATTAAAATTTTAACTATTAACTCTAAAATGATCCAGGATTGTTTGTTTTTGAAGTAATGTAAAATGGTGGAATTAAAATAAACAAGCGAGAATCTTTATAAGAGAATCTCGCTTGTTTTTATATTTAATATTCCGGAGCCAGTTCAAGCTCTAAACCTTCTAATTCTGTAGTAATTGGAATCTGGCAACCTAAACGGCTGTTAGACTTAACATAAAACGCTTCCGAAAGCATGGCTTCTTCTTCATCTCCCATTTCTGGTAATGCAACATCATTTAGAACATAACACTGACAGGAAGCACACATGGCCATTCCGCCACAAGTTCCTTCAACAGGAAGTTCGTATGCTTTGCATAACTCCATTATATTCATTGCCATATCAGTTGGAGCCTGTAATTCGTGTATAACTCCTTCTCGATCTTTAATCTTTATTAATACATCCATTTTAAATTATTGGAATTTTACTTACTTAGTATTTTAATAAACGTTAATAAATACTAAATATTTTATTAACTATTTGGTTTTAAGCTAAATGCGTATTCTCTTCTATTACTGTCCTTAAGATGCATTTTTGCACCTAATATACTACCGCCTTTTTCTAATAATGTAACTATAGCAATTACGGAATAATAATCCTTATCCAATTGAAAAATCAACGTCCCTTCATAAGTTGAATTTACAATTCCTTGTTTATCTGTCGAAGCTGATATTTTTCTTGGATGCGAAAACTCTGCTGTATTGTAAGCAGCTTTATTTGAAAAGTTTGCTTTGCCTTGGCAAAAGTCATACAAAAAATCATAATTTCCTATTCTAAGGCTCCCTTCTTCATTGTTACCGCTTATTACAAATACAATTTTCCCGGAATAATTATAATCTGACCATTCTTCTGAATCATTAAGCCAGGCTTTGGCAACAATTAATGTTTCTGTACTTCTTTGAGCATAATTTATACTTACTGACAACAATAATAAAAACAGTATGTAATATTTTTTCATGATTCTTGATTTAAGGATGTTACAAATTTAAGTTAATATGTAACAGTTTTCTTAATAGAATGTCTTAAATCTTTATGTTGTTTTTTATTGAAATCGTAAAAAAATAAATGTTTTCGTTGCTTTCTTTTAAAAATTACAGCAAATTAGTTCAAAAGTCTATTATTCTTGTTAATTTTATTAACCTTAAAAAGAGAATAATAGTACTTTTTGTTACATAATATTTACCACAGTTTCTATTTGCGGTGCATATTTTTTAATGGTTGTTTCAACACCTGCTTTTAAGGTCATCTGATTTACGCTGCAGCTAATGCATGCACCTTCAAGACGAACTTTTACATGTTTGTCGTCTTCTATTGAAATCAGCGTAATGTCTCCTCCATCAGAATTCAAAAAAGGCCTGATTTCATCAAGAGCCAGTAATACGTTGCTTGTTAATTCTTCTGTTGTCATAATTTTTATCAGTTAGAAAATGTGTCAATTAGATAATTAGAAAATTTACTTTGAGTGAAATTATCTAATTATCTAATTTTCAAATTATCTCATTAGTCTTATCTCAGTTATCTAATTTTTCTTTACTGCTGAACAACCAGCCATTGTTGTAATTTTTACGGCTTCTGTTGCAGGCAAACTCTCGTTTCTGTTTACTACTTCCTGAACTACGTTTCGGGTAATTTCTTCAAATACAGTTTCAATTGGCGAAGCTGTTTGTAAAGCTGCAGGACGACCATAATCTCCTGCCTCACGAATAGATTGTACAATTGGAACTTCTCCTAAAAATGGAACATCCAGGTCTGCAGCCAGGTTTTTTGCTCCTTCCTGTCCAAAAATATAATATTTATTATCAGGTAATTCTTCTGGTGTAAAGTACGCCATGTTTTCGATAATTCCCAAAACAGGTACATTAATATTGTCCTGCATAAACATGGAAACTCCTTTTTTAGCATCTGCAAGTGCTACAGCCTGAGGTGTACTTACTACAACTGCTCCGGTTATTGGCAATGACTGCATGATCGAAAGATGGATGTCTCCAGTTCCCGGAGGCAGGTCAATAAGCATGAAATCTAATTCTCCCCAATCTGCATCAAAAATCATTTGGTTCAAAGCTTTAGCAGCCATTGGACCTCTCCATATTACAGCCTGACTTGGTGCTGTGAAAAAGCCAATGGAAAGCATTTTAATCTCGTAGCTTTCAACGGGTTTCATTTTAGACTTTCCGTCAACGGTAATCGAAATTGGTTTTTCATTTTCAACATCAAACATAATTGGCATTGATGGGCCATAAATATCGGCATCAAGAACACCAACTGCGAATCCCATTTTTGCCAGTGTTACTGCTAAATTTGCTGTAACTGTAGATTTTCCAACACCGCCTTTTCCTGAAGCTACGGCAATAATATTTTTTATTCCCGGAATAGCACGACCTTTAATTTCGTTTTTCTCCGGAGTTTCTACTTTAATATTTACTTTAATTTTTGCTTCCGGCGATACCAATTCATGAATTGTTTTTTTGATATCATCTTCAGCTCTTTTTTTTATATGCATGGCTGGCGTATGAAGCACCAGGTCAACAACCACTTCATCACCAAAAGTAATTACATTGGCAACAGCACCGCTTTCTACCATATTTTTTCCTTCTCCGGCTATAGTTATCGTTTCTAAAGCTTTAAGAATTTCTTTTCTATCTAATTTCATTTTGATATTGTATTTTTCTAATGATTGAAATTTATTTAAAAAAGATATTTATTTAAACCAATTTCAGATTGCAAAGATAACAGATTATGTTCGGATTATTATTGTTTTGAATTGTATTTGTTGATGGTTGGATTGAGTAAATAAATTTAAAAAGGAAACCCGGCAAAACAAATCTGCCGGGTTTTAAAAGTGATTGGACTTATTTATTCGTATTTTAAATACTTTAGAATATCAATTTTGGTTACCTGATACGCTTTTGCTAAAACAATTATCAATGTTAACAGCAATAGGGATACAAGAGATATACTAAAAGGTATAATTGAAATATCAATTCTGAAAGCAAAATCTTCAAGCCATTTTTGCAATAAAATATAAGCCGGAACAATTCCAATTAAGAATCCCATTAAGCAAAAAATGATATATTGTTTCGATAATTCTTTAAGTAAAATATTCGTTTCGGCGCCTAATGTTTTTCTGATAGCGATTTCTTTTAATCGTCTTTCCATTGAGAACGAAGCCAAAGCAAATAATCCGAAAATGGCAATTACAATAACCACAAGATTTAAAATGAAAAATAAGTTTTTTTGTTTCACTTGTTCCTGATAAGTTTTGGCAAAACCTTTATTTACAAATTCATAGTCAAATGGATAATCGGGGTTTACATTTTTCTCCCAGTAAGTTTTTAATTTAGCCAAAGTTTCGCTTAAATTATTTGGAGAAACTTTTACAAATACATTTTGAAAGTTATTCCATTTTAATGTTTTAAGATTGACAAAAACCATTGGAGGAACTTCGTCCTGAAGCCCGGTAATGTGAAAATCTTTTACAACTCCTACGACTTTAAATTTTAAATTTTCTCCACCTTCTTCTCCAAAACCAGATGTAATAATTGTATTTATGGGGTTTTTAAGATTTAAAGTTTTAATCAGAGTTTCATTCATTAGCATATTACTAACAGTATCCGAAGCAAATTTAGGAGACAAGTCGCGTCCCTGGACAATTTTGATTTTCATCATTTCAAGAAAACCAAAATCCATTTCAACATTTCTTGGCTGTACCACAATACCATTATGTGTAAATCCGGAACTCGAGTTGGTACTGTTTCCAAAACTTCCTGCAAAAGTAGAAACTTCCTGAACCCCTGTAATTTTCCTGATTTCCTGTTTCATAGTCAGGTATTGATCGGTTCTTTTTTTGTGTTCTGAAGTATTAAAAGGCACTCTTATTACCTGATCGCCATTAAATCCAAGTTCTTTGTTCATCATGTAATCTACCTGAGAATTTACAATTAGCGCACCGATGATAAAAAATGCTGCAATTCCGAACTGAAAAATAAGCATCGAATTCCGAATCCAGATTCCACTTTTACTTCGTGAAAAATTGCCTTTTAAAACTTTTAAAGTCTCAAAATTTGAGATATAAATGGCAGGGAAAATACCGGCAAGAATGATTACTAATCCAAATATAAAAATGAGCTGCAGGTAAAATTCACTACCATTCATGGTGAGTGTTTTCTTCAAAAAGGTGTTGTAATAAGGCAAAGAAAGTTCAACAATTGCCAAAGCAAAAATGATAGCCAGAATAACTATTATGGCAGTTTCAAAGATAAATTGAGCTATAATCTGCCCTTTTGTGGCACCTACAATTTTGCGGAGACCAACTTCTTTTGCACGTTTTATAGCCGAAGCCGTTGCCAGGTTAATATAATTTACCAAAGATAAAGCCAGGATCAAAATAGACAAACTAGCCATGATATAAAGTAATTGCAGATTGCCTTTTCCTTCTGGAAAATTAATTCCCTGTGAAGATTTTGTCCCGTGTAAACGAGCCTTCTGTAATTGATCGATTATAACTGTTGTTTCGCCATTTTCCTTAACATATTGTGCTACAGTCTGACCACTTTCTTTCGCATCTTTTATTGTTCTGTTGACAAAATTCACATTTTGCATCTTCTTTAAAAGTGCTGCAGGATCAGTGCCTTTTTTGGTTTTGAGCATTAGGCCATAACTGAAATTTCCCCAACTTGTTTTGTCGCCTTCGCGTTTAACGCCGCCAAAAACATAATTTGGTTGAATAGAAGAAGGCTTCATTAAATTATAAACCGACTTAACAGTGTAAAACTTATTATTATAATTGATTGATTGGCCAATTGGATCTTCATTGTTAAAAAGTAGTTTTGCAGTTTCTTCAGATATTGCAACACTGTTATCTTCTTTCAGGATATTAGTTTTGGCACCTTTTACAATTGGAAATTGAAAAACATCAAAAAAACCATTGTCTGCAACAGTAATTTTGTCCGCCATTATTTTTTTGCTCTGATATTTTATTGGGGCATTATCATACCAGGTATTGTTAAAAAAACAAATAGCTTCAATCTCAGGAATTGTGGCTTTACAGGTTTCTCCAAAAGGTATTGAATTTGATGCCCAGGTATTGCCTGTTCCTCCAATTTTATTTAGAACCTGATATACATTTTCTTTTTCAGGATTCCATTGATCATAAGAATGCTCATTATTCCAATATAAGATAGCGAAGATCACTCCGGCAATTCCAATGCTTAATCCTAAAACATTTAAAAATGAAAACAGTTTGTTTTGCTTTAAATGATAAATAAATATTTTAAACCAGTTAAAAATCATGGTGTGTGTTTTTATAGTTATTCAGTTTTCAACCGATTAGTTCTTTAAATAATAGCGAATACTTTGCAAACAAATTCTATTAGAATTACGATTGCTGTTACAATAATTTTGATCATTTTTATATTTATTTAGCATTCATAAAAACATCTACATTTCTCTGATTTAATCGCTCAGAGAATATTACACCATCCTTCATATGAATGGTTTTTTGCGAAAACGAAGCATCATAATCAGAGTGGGTTACCATCAAAATTGTCGCGCCTTTAGCGTGTAAATCCGTCAAAAGTTCCATTACTTCATTGCCATTTTTACTGTCCAGATTTCCGGTTGGCTCATCGGCTAAAATGATTTTAGGATCGTTTACCAAAGCTCTGGCAACTGCAACCCTTTGTTGCTGTCCGCCCGAAAGCTGCTGTGGATAATGTTTTAATCTGTGTGAAATATTTAGTTTTTCGGCAATAGCTTCAATTTTTTGTTTTCTGTCTGATGCTTTTACATTGTTGTAAAGCAGAGGCAATTCGATATTGTCGTAAACAGAAAGCTCGTCGATCAAATTGAAATTCTGGAAAATAAATCCGATGTTTTCTTTGCGAACCGTCGCTCTTCCTTTTTCTTTTAAACCAACCATTTCCTGCTCTAATAATGTATAACTTCCATCGGTAGCACTGTCCAAAAGCCCAATGATATTCAGTAAAGTCGATTTTCCACAGCCTGAAGGTCCCATGATAGTTAAAAAATCACCTTTTTTAATTTCTAAAGAAATACCGCTTAATGCTGATGTTTCTACTTCTTCGGTTCTAAAAACTTTGGTTAAATTTTGAATTGTTATCATAATGGTAAAGGTGTTAAATATTATTATTCGTTTTTTGATTGATGATTTTGATTGATGATTGAAACCTATTTATTAATTGATAATTGATAATTGATAATTGATAATTGATAATTGATAATTGTAAACTGTTATTGTTCTTTAGAACTAATCGACAATTCCTCTACGTCTTTATAATCTGAATAAGAGGAAATAATCACAGATTCACCTTCTTTTAATCCTTCGAGAATTTCATAATAGGAAGGATTTTCTCTGCCTAATTTGATGTTTCTTCTTTGTGCTTTATTGCCTTTCACGACGAAAATCCATTTTCCGGCTGTTTCCTGATTGAAGCTTCCTTTTGGAACAACCAATGTTTTGTTTTTCTCTGATAAAATCAGTTTTACGCCAAAGCTAAGTCCGTCTTGCAAAACAATTTCTTCTTTAGATGTGAAGGCTAATTCTACTGTAAAGTGTCCGCTTTTTACTTCCGGAATTACTTTTGTAACCAAAACTTCCAGGGTTTTCCCTTTAAATTCTACCTGACCTTTTAAGCCTTCGCGAACTTTTTCCAGATAAAACTCATCCACATCTGCAGCAAGTTTATACCCTTTTTTTGAATCGATTTTTCCGATGCTTTCTCCTGCCTGAAATGTTTTTCCTAAAACCGGTTCAAATGATGTTAAGCGTCCGGTTTCGGGGGCAGTGATCAAAAAGTTCTTTTTGTTGTTTCTCAAAATATCCAGACTTTTTTCCATGGTCTGAATCGAACGGTTGATTTGCGAAATCTGAACCTGATTAGTTTGTTTTTCTTTCTGAATACTTTGCTGAATCGTTCTTTTTCGCTCTTCCTGAAAACGCAGACTTTCTTTAAAGGTATTCCAGTCGTTTTTTGAAATCACATCTTTTTCATATAATCGGGCATTCATATCATACAATCTCTTGGCGTCGTTATAATCGTGTTCGATCAAAACCAAATCTTTATTCAAATTCAATTCCTGATTTCTAATATTCAGTTTTCCGGTATTTAAATTGTTGATTTGCTCGATAATGGCCGTTTCCTGAGTCAGGTAATTCAATTCTGTATTTGGATTGTACAAACGAGCCAGCGATTGCCCTTGCGTAACCATTGCGCCATTTTCTACAAAAATCTCTTTTACAGAACCTCCTTCTGTAACATTAACAAGCATCACGTTCAAAGGTTCAACTTTAGCCTGAAAAACCACAAAATCTTCAAAAAAGGCTTTTTCAATCTTTTGCACTGACAGTTCATCGGCTTTTACATTTAAGCTTCTTTTGGTATTAAACGAAAAAAAGATAATGACAGCCAAAACTAAAAAAACTCCAATTGCTATTGTGAGATATCTAAATTTTCTATTTTTACGAGGAATTACCTTGTCCATTTTTTAAATAATTTACTGATAATCAATAGGTAAATACTGTGCCACTAAATTTATTATTTGTAATGCATTGATTTTAAAAGAACTTTAAAAACCATTCAAAAAAGGAGTGTCCGATAATGAACAGTTGACCGTTCAAAATCGGACAAAAAAAGACAGATGCGAAAAAAATTAGCCCAAATATTAATCGTCGATGATCAGGAAGAAATTCTTTTTTCGGCAAAAATGATTCTCAAAAAGCATTTTGAAACCATTTTTACCACAAGTAATCCAAGAAAAATCATTTCTATTTTAAGTGAAAATGAAATAAACGTGGTTTTATTAGACATGAATTACCGAATAGGTTTTGAAGACGGTCGCGAAGGAATTCATTGGCTTAAAGAAATAAAAACGCTGTCGCCTCAAACGATTGTGATTTTAATGACGGCATTTGGTAAAATCGAAACCGCTGTTGAAGGAATAAAAATGGGGGCTTTTGATTATGTTTTAAAGCCGTGGCACAATGAAAAATTACTTGAAACAATTGATAAGGCTGTCGCCGAAAGCAGAAAAAATACCAAAAAGCCTGTCATAGAAAAAGCCGAAAAAAAATACTTTGTCGGAACTTCACAAAAAATAAAACAAGCCTATTCTATTGCTGAAAGAGTAGCCAGAACGGATGCGAATGTTTTGATTCTAGGAGAAAACGGAACCGGAAAGTATGTTTTTGCAGCGTTTATCCATCAGCATTCAGAAAGAAAAAATCAGCCATTTGTTCATGTTGATTTGGGCTCTTTGAGTGATAATTTATTCGAAAGTGAATTATTTGGCTACGCTAAAGGCGCTTTTACGGATGCCAAAACAGATACGCCGGGAAGATTTGAAATGGCTTCTGGCGGAACTATTTTTCTGGATGAAATATGCAATATTCCGTTGCATCTGCAAGCTAAATTATTGCATGTTTTGCAAACTAAAACCGTTACACGTTTGGGTGAAAGCAAACCAAGACCGTTAAATGTCCGTATAATTTCAGCAACAAACAGCGATATTAAAGCTGAGGTAAAAAATAAAACCTTCCGTGAAGATTTGCTATACAGAATCAATACAATGGAAATTCATCTGCCATCCCTACGCGAACGAAAAGATGATATTGTTCCGATGGCTAATTTTATTCTCGATCAGATTGCCGAAAAATACAATCAGGAAAATTGGGCCTTTGAAGAAAATGCAGGTCCCTATTTAGAAAAATATCCGTGGAAAGGAAATGTTCGCGAAATGGAAAATAAAATTGAACGTGCTTTGATTTTATCAGATAATAATACCATTTCTGTCCATGATTTAGATATTTTAGATTTTGAAGATATTTCCGAAAATGATGAAAATCCGTTATCTGAAATGGAGAAATCCGCAATCGAAAAAGCCTTATTCAAACACCACGGAAACATCAGTAAAACAGCTGAGGAATTAGGCTTATCAAGAGCTGCGTTATATAGAAGAATTGAGAAATACGATTTGAAATCATGAAAAACTGGAAGTTTTATAATGCCTTGTTTGTGAGAATCCTGTTTATCATGATTCTCTTTTTCTTTTGCGTTTTTCTGATCTATAAAATGTTTTACTACAATGCCATTTTAGTTGGACTTTTTGCTGTTGTAATGTTGTTCGAAATGTATTTTTATGTCAAAAATCAATTATTGTTTTACGACAGAACCTTGCTTTCGATGCTACAGAAAGATTTTTCAACGAATTTTCCGGAAGAGAATAAAAAAGACAATTTTAAAAGTTTATACCTTTTATATGATGCTTTAAAAACCCAACAGCAGGAACAGACTTCAAAAGAATTAGTGTATCAATCGATTGTGAATAGTATCGATACCGGAACTTTAATTTTAGAAAAAGAGAATGACGAGTGGAATATTTTTTTGATGAACGATTGTTTTTCGAATTTGTTTAAAGTGCCAAAAGTAAGTCAATGGAAATACCTTAAAAATTATTTGCCATCGCTTTGTGATGAAATTGAAAAAACAGAATTTGCTGAATTAAAAACGGCTATTTCGATTAAAATTGAAGAACAGGATCTTCAGACTTTTGTACTCCAGACTTCGCTTACCAAAACCTACAATAAAGAATATTTTATTATTTTATTAGACAGTATTCAGCGTGTTATTGAGAAAAAAGAAAAAGAAGCATGGATTAATCTGATGAAAATCATTTCGCATGAATTAATGAATTCCCTAACGCCAATACGTGCGCTTTCGCAGAATTTACTCCAAATTGTAGATCAGGAAAAACTTGAAGAAGATGATTTTGACGATATCAAAAGCAGTATTTCGACTATTATAAACAGGAGTGATCATTTACAGGTTTTTGTAGAGAATTATCGAAAACTGGCAATGCTTCCAACTCCAACAAAGAGCATGATACAAATAAATGCGCTTTTTGACGATTGTCTCCGAATCATGAACCCGATTTTAAAATCAGAAAACATTCAATTGATTAATGAAATCAATAGTTCGCGTTCGATTTTGATTGATAAAAACCAAATGGAACAAGTCATTATCAATTTGATTACAAACAGTATTCATGCCCTAAAAGACCGTGAAGAGAAAAAAATGTTTTTGTCCAGCTATACGGAGAATAATCGTTTTTTTATTGTTATTTCAGATAACGGAAAAGGAATCGACACAGAGATTCAGGACAAAGTATTTTTGCCGTTTTTTACTACCCGAAAAGATGGTGCCGGAATTGGACTTACCTTATCCAAAAATATTATCGAAGCGCACGGCGGTTATCTAAGCTACCAGACTGATGAAGACCAAACCAGCTTCGTAATTTGCCTTATTTAGGCTGCAATAAAATTCTGTATTTCTTCAATTTAATGGACATCAGGTACTTAATGTGAATTTTAATAAATGTATATTTTATTCTGTAAAATGATTTTTTTCGTATTAGCGTAAATTTGAAGAACCCTAAATTCTGATTTACAATATTTTAAAAATATGGTGAAGATTCATTTTTGAAGGTTGCTGATTATGTTTTTCGCCGTGTTTTTTAAATAAAGTTTAATAAATAATATTTAAAGAATTACATCATGCGACAGTTACATAAATTCATCCTAATTATAGCTGCAGGTTTTATATTTGCCTCATTTGGCTTTAAGAATAAAGACATAAAACCAATCGACAATTTATATTTAAAAGAAGAACCCGCAGTTCAGAATAATTCAGATTCTACAAGCACTGCGTCTAAATCATCAAGAGAAGTTTATCTTTTATCCAGACAGTATGACCGACTTGAGGCAGCTTTAGAAAAATACCAAAAAATTGACAAAAAAAAACTGTGGAAAAAAATTGATATTGACAGTGCAACTTATAAAGAATTAAAACCTTTTGACAGTGGTGCAGTAGTAAAACAAATCCGTGAACGTTTGTATGTGGATGGCGATTTGAAAAAAGATTCAAAAAGCGGTTTATACGATGAAGAGCTTATGGCCGGTGTTTTAAATTATAAAAAAAGATACGGTTTGAAATTGAATTATAAACTAACATTCGAACATATCAAACAAATGAACGAGCCTGTATCGGAAAGAATCAGAGTTATAAAGCTAAACATGGAGCGTTGCCACCTTATTCCTGAAAATTTAGTAGATGCAAGGGATTATATTATGGTAAATATTCCGGCTTACCGATTATTGTATGTAAAAAATGGTGCCAGTGAGTTTACATCTGATGTTTTTGTCGGAACCACTTGGTCAGAAACAGAAATTTTTAGCAGTACAATGGATAAAGTCGTATTTAGCCCGTATTGGAATGTTCCGCAGAGTATAATTGACAATGAATTAAAACTTAATATGGCTTCCAATAAAAACTATCTGGAAGAGCATAACATGGAATGGAACGGAGGGAAGGTAAGGCAAAGACCCGGGCCTAAAAATTCTTTAGGACTAGTAAAGTTTCTGTTTCCAAATCCGTTTGATATTTACATGCACGACACACCGGCCAAAAGTTTGTTTCAGTTTGAACAGCGCACATTCAGTCATGGCTGTATCAATATAAAAGAAGCCAAAAAACTGGCCCACGTAATTTTGAAAGACGATCCGGACTGGACAGATGAAATGATAGATAACGCGATGAGTGGTGAAAAAGAAACAATTTGTATGCTGAAAAATAAAATCCCAATATACATAGGTTATTTTACTTCCTGGGTAAACGAAGAAACAGGAGAAGTTTATTTCTATCCTGATGTTTATCAAAAAGATAAAGAAACAGAGTCAGAAGATACTAATGGTTTAGTAATGGATTAATTACAGTTCTATTTCGGGCTGCCAAAAATGTTTATCAAAGTCAACAATTTGATTGTTCACTACTTTGATACCTTCATTTTCTAAAAGTTGCTGCATTAGGTTGGTTCCTTCAAAGTGATGTTTCCCTGTCAAAAGACCTTTTCGGTTTACGACTCTGTGCGCTGGAACATCATCCATATTGTGACATGCATTCATGGCCCAGCCCACCATTCGCGCAGATCTTGCAGTACCTAAAGCTTTTGCAATAGCGCCATAAGAAGTTACTTTTCCGTAAGGAATTTGTCTGGCGATTGCATACACTTTTTCAAAAAAATTATCTTCAGCCATAGTTTGGTTGTTTGCCACAGATTAAAGAATAAATTTGATTTTCTTAACGATTGAAACGCCTTTTTTGCCCTATTGCCAGAAAGATCAATTAATTTTTTAATCTGTGGCTTATTATTTACCCGAAATAATAATTCAAAATATTAAAAAGCGTCACAACAGCTACCAAACCTGTAATAGTTCCGATAATCTTATTCATGTTGCGCATTAAATAATCGGTTTTCTGTTCTATTTTTCCAAAGAAAGCGATATAACTGTATAAAGCGGCAAAGGAACCCAAAACAGAACCTAAAACAAAGGTAAATATGATGTTGTTTTCAAATACAAAAAGATGATAGGAAGCCAAGGTAACACTCACAAGAACATAATAGGGAATTGGAAAGAAATTCAATCCGGACAACAGCATGCCCAGAAAAAAACGGCTTTTCTTACTGCTTTTTTTAATCTTTGATTTTTTCTTGTTCTTAGGCTCTTTGGCAATAAACAAAAAGTATATCGTTAGAATAGAGAAAATAACAAAACCAACCTCGCGCAACAAAGTCACTACATCCGGTCGATTATCGATTACGCGGGCAAAAAGTACTGCGACAGAAACCTGAAAAAAAATAACCAGTACTGCACCAACTACAAACCATAAAGCATTTTTTTTTCCTTCTTTCAGATTTATTTTTGCTGCAGTCATATTAAGTAAGCCCGGAGGAATAATTCCGATCACAGCAGCAATAAAGCCTGAAAATAAAGGAGTAAGTAAAGCCATTCAGTTAGTTGATGGAGTTATAAAAAAGTTTTTAAAATTAAATTAGTCTTTAATTTTAAAACGAATATACGTAATTGCCTTGTTAATTTCTAAATATTGTTTTTCATAAAAGGTCTGAAAAGCAGTAACTTCTTCCGGACTTCCTTCATTTTTATACACATTATGATTCGCATATAAAACTTCGTGTCCTTCGCCATGAAGCAATCCCAGCGTATATCCGTGCATGAATTCGCTGTCGGTTTTTAGGTTTACAACACCGTCTTTTTTGAGGATTTTTTTATACAATTTTAAAAACTCAGAATTCGTCATTCTGTGTTTTGTTCTTTTGTATTTGATTTGCGGATCCGGAAAAGTAATCCAGATTTCGTCTACTTCATTTTCGGCAAAAATATGATTGATTAACTCGATTTGAGTTCGAACAAAAGCAACATTATGCAAGCCGGTTTCAACTGCGGTTTTGGCACCTCTCCAGAAGCGGGCACCTTTAATATCAATTCCGATAAAATTTTTATTTGGGTATCTTTCTGCTAATCCAACAGAATATTCTCCTTTTCCACAACCTAATTCTAAAACTAATGGATTGTCATTTTTAAAGAAATCAGCGTTCCATTTTCCTTTAAGCGGGAATAAATCGCCCACAACTTCTTCTCTGGTTGGTTGAAAAACGTTTTGAAATGTTTCGTTTTCCCTGAATCTTTTTAGTTTATTTTTACTTCCCACTTTTACAAAAATTTTCAGCAAAATTAAGGAATATAAACGAATGAATCGGGCGAAAGAGATTAAAAACAAGAATATTATTGCCTGAAATACAATGAACGCTTCTAAACAAAAGATTGCACAGACTCCTAAGATTTCTTTAAACTTTAGAATCTGTGCAATTTATTATGTGTTTTTTATTTAGTTGCCGTAATGTGGCTCTGTAATAGCACTGGATTTTGGATCCAGAGTTTCATCGTGTTGGGATAAATCCAGACCGATGTGTTCTGATTCTTCAGAAACGCGCAACGGAATAATGAAATTGGTTACTTTGAATAAGAAATACGCACCGAAGAAAGTAAAAATTGAAACCAGTACCAACGCCATCATGTGATGTCCAAAAACGCTCCATCCGCCGTGCAATAAACTTGCATCTTCACCATGGGCAAAAATAGCTGTTAGGATCATTCCCATAATTCCACCAACACCGTGGCAGGCAAAAACATCCAGCGTATCGTCGAATCTTTTTGAAAAACTGCAGTTTACAGCAGAGTTAGAAACCAAGGCGGTGATAAAACCGAAAAACATACTTTCAGGAACAGATACAAATCCTGCGGCCGGTGTTATCGCAACAAGACCTACAACAGCCCCAATACAAGCGCCCAGGGCAGAAACCTTTCTTCCGTTCATTCGGTCGAAGAAAATCCAGGTTAACATCGCTGCTGCCGATGAAGTAGTAGTCGTTGCAAAAGCCATTGCAGCGGTTCCATTTGCTCCAAGTGCAGAACCTGCATTGAATCCAAACCAGCCAAACCATAACATTCCGGTTCCTAATAATACACACGGGATATTGGTTGGAATATGCTGACTGTTTTTTCTTTTTCCTAAAACGATACCCCCAGCCAAAGCAGCAAATCCGGAGCTCATGTGTACTACTGTTCCTCCTGCGAAATCTTTTACGCCAAAATAGCTTCCTAAAACACCGGTTGGATACCAAACAGCGTGACATAAAGGAGCATATATAAAAATGGTAAATAAGCTGATGAAAATTAAATAGGAGATAAAACGAACGCGTTCTGCAAATGAACCTGTGATAATGGCAGGGCAGATAATAGCAAATTTCATTTGAAACAGTGCAAAAAGCATAAACGGAATCGTATTGGCTAATTGTTTATGTGGCAAAACACCCACATAATCCATAAATGCAAAAGTTGTTGGGTCACCAAAGAAACTGTAAAAATGATCTCCCGAACCAAAACCAACCGGTTCTCCAAAAGCAAGGCTAAAAGCAACTACAGCCCATAAAAGCGTAACAACACCAAGACAAATAAAACTTTGAAGCATGGTCGAAATAACGTTTTTCTTGCCAACCATTCCGCCGTAAAAAAAAGATAATCCCGGAGTCATGATTAATACCAGGCAAGAAGATGTCAGCATCCAGGCAACGTCTGCCGGAACAATTTGTTCGGTGGTACCAAACTTAGACAATACATAATCATTTTCTGTAACCGTTGGCCAAAAGGCACCCGTG